>NZ_QHLO01000006.1:0-162115 GCF_003185945.1 Auritidibacter sp. NML120636 | reverse complement strand
AGACGAACCAGGGTTTTTCGAAACCGACACGGTGGCCCATTGCGGGCCAACCCTGCAAGGCGAATTCGCCCGCACCCTAACCATGACTGATGTGCGCACCGGGTGGGTGCACCTAGAAGTGCTCCGTCATAACGCCCAAGTGCACATCCTGGCAGGATTGGACCGGGCCGCAGCCGCCATCCCCTATGGGATCGCGGGCTTAGATTGTGACAACGGGTCAGAGTTCATCAACCACGAAGTCATGCACTGGGCTGCTGACCGGTTGATCTTTTTCACCCGGGGCCGGCCGTATCAAAAAAATGATCAAGCCACCGTGGAATCCAAAAACAACCACGCCGTGCGAAAATTTGGGTTTCACTACCGGTACGACACCGCAGATGAACGCGCCATCCTGGCGGCCCTATGGCAGGTGGTGGGTTTGAAACTCAACTACTTCACCGCCACCAAAAAACCCACCGGCTGGACCCAAGACGCCAGCGGGCGGCGCAAACGCCTCTATGACAAACCCAAGACTCCCTACCACCGGCTGCTGGATGCCGGGATCCTCAACGCCCAGCAGAAACAAGAGCTTCAGAAGTACCGGGCAGGTCTGGATCCGGTCGGCCTGGCTGCCGAGATCGATCAGATCCAGCAACGGTTGATCAAGCTCGCTGCGGGCAAGACTGCAAGGCTTGAACGCCAGATCGAGAAGGCTCAGGCCCTACCGGATCCCGCGGGCATCAAGGTCCACCACACCCGGGCCGGCTGAGACCCCGGTTAGCGGGGGAAATATGTGCGAGGCACGGCCTGCAATTCCCGGGGATCTTGACATGAGGCACTCCGGGGCATCTAGGCCACGAGTTACGGACGGCCGTGTGCGCGAAGCGCACGTCGGCCGCGTGACATGCACGTGTCCACTGAGAAGAAGGGGCTCGCGCTATCGCGCGTGTTGGCCTCGGCAGTGCTGCCTGGCGAAGCGTGAAACGTAGCTTGACCTCGACCGACGCCGACTACAGACTCCATTGCCGCCGAGCTCATGATCAGTCTCTCGCTCCGAGTGTTGACCTGGCCGCGACGGCATAGTTTTTCATAGTGCCATGAACAGAAGCACATGGGCATACTTCGGCTCCTATAGCTTGTCCCTCCTGGGCAACGGCATCGCATCAATCGTCCTGCCTCTTTTGGTGCTCGCGCGAACCGGTGACATCCTCGCCGCCGGAATCGTGGCGAGCGTTACATCTGCAGTGAGCGCGGTGATTGGACTATTCGCCGGCGTGTTAATCGATCGCATCAATCGTCGAACGATCTCGATCATCAGTGATGTTATTTCTGCCAGTGCGGTTGTAGCGCTTCCGATTGTTGACGCAACCGTAGGACTAAATTTAGCTTGGTTCATCGGCTTGGCAGTGTTAGGAGCTTTTGGGGATGCGCCTGGAATGACTGCCAGAGAGGCACTTTTGCCGAAATTGGCTAAGTTGAATAATGAACGCCCAGACACACTTGATCGTCTTGTTGGAACACGCGAGGCTCTTTCTGGTGCGCTCATGTTGGCTGGTCCGGGTCTAGGTGGGTTACTGATTGCCGTTTTCGGCGTTGGATCCACGACTTTATTTGTAACTGCGGCTACGACCCTAACCGCTGCAGTTGCCTCATATGGAATCCAACATAGAGCAGGAGACCCTGACCCTCTGGAATGCGCGGACAAGCATCAGTACCGCTCTCCGATGGTTGCAGTTCTGTCTGAACTCGGTGTGGCTCTACGGTTCTTGTTCTCTCAGCGCCTTATTCTTGGCGCCACCGTGCTTACCGCTTTGTTTGTTGCCACCTCCGCTGCGCTGCAGACGAGCTTGCTACCTGCATTCTTCGCGGCTGAAGATCTTCCCGGGCTCACGGGGCTGGTCGTCGCATGCCTATCCGCCGGAAGCCTGGTCGGGGCCGGTATATACGCTGTGACTGTAGGAAAGATATCGCGACGGACCTGGTTTGTTGTCGGGATGATTGGGACTTTGGTGGGATACATCGGCCTAGGAGTAATGGCAACTCCTTGGCTCGTAATTACCGCCGCTGTGGTTATAGGCCTTGCTGGCGCGCCCGTTTCGGCCGTGCTTGGAGTAGCGACAATTGAGGCTACGCCGGACCAAATGCGAGGTAGAGTGCTAAGCGCTCAGAATACTATTATGCTCGCGGCGCCAGCTGTATCGTCTGCCCCAATAGCTGCTGTCGCGAGCAACTGGGGGCTACCGGCGGCAGGGCTTTCTCTGGCAACTGTAATTGGTATCGTAGTTGCGGTTAGCATCGTAACGCCTGCGTTTAAGAACCTCGACAGTGTTCTGCCGAGCACCGACGCAGACGACTGATGTAATTCCCCGCGAGGTTGTGAACGCGTTCAGCTGGGGTGAGACCGCCGATGCCGGTGTGGGGTCGGTGATGATTGTAGTAGTGCAACCAGTCGGGGTAGGTTGCGGCGCGGGCTTCGTCACTGTAATAGGTTTGGGCATAGGCCCATTCCTGGGCCAGGGTGCGGTTGAAGCGTTCGACTTTGCCATTGGTTTGGGGTCGGTAGGGTTTGGTGAAGCGATGCTTGACGGTGTCCCCAAGGTTGGCCTTGAACAGGCGTGAGCGGTAACAGGCGCCATGATCAGTCATCACGGCCTGCACGGTGATCCCAGCATCGGCGAAGAATGCTTGGGCGCGTTGCCAGAACCCTGCGGCGGTCTCTTTGCGCTCATCGGACAGGATCTCAGAATAGGCCAGCCGCGAGTGATCATCCACGGCGTGGTGTAAGAACGCATAGCCGCGGCCCGTGTTGCCGTACCCGTTGTTTTTGCGGCCTGCGACCCCGAGTTTCCGATGGCCACCGCCGTCAGGGATTCGGCCCAGTTTCTTGATATCCACGTGCACGAGTTGCCCGGGAGCCGATTTTTCATAACGGATGGGGGCTGGTGTGCGCACCGGCAGCCCGGTGGTCTGATCCACGTGCGCTAACCGGGGCATCCGGTATCGGGCCAGCACCCGACCCACCGTGGAGCGGGCGATACCCAGGTGATAACTGATCCGATGCGGGCCCCACCGGCGGGTGAACCGCAACGCAATGATGCGCCGCTCCTTGCGAACAGACAACCGATGGGGTGACCGATGCGGCCGCGACGATCGATCCGTCAGCGGCTCCCCGGCCCGATAGCGAGCGGCCCACTTCGAGGCCGTGGCAGGTGAGACTTGCAAGCGTTCGGCCGCTCGACGAATCGTCCAGCCGTGCTCAACAATCAACACAGCAAGGCGACGACGGCCTTCAGGAGTCAACGGTGCATTAGAGTGGAACATGAAGACCTCCGGTTTTCAGACGCAGGTTGTGCTAACCCCATCTGTACCGGAGGTCTTCTTCCTACCGCGAGTGTTCACAACCTCCCGGGGAACTACACCTAGGCACCGTCAGCTCGATATCGCCGACCTCGCTGGCGACCGTCTTGGAATACGAGCCATTACGGGCATTGACCGGCCGGTCCGTGACGGCTTTAGCCTCCCGGTCACCAGGCCCGTAACCCAGATGCGAGGTCATCTGAGCCTGCAGGCCCCGTTCGAGTGCTTCCTTGATCAGTTCAGGAATCACTCCACCGTTGCCGGTCAGCTCGATCTCACCGGCGTCGATCCGAGCGAAAAGCTCGTCCAAGGCGCCACTGGCCTTCAACTGCGCAACAACATCAGCCCCACCAGGCTGATCAACACGATCATCTGTCATGGTCATCATCATGTCCTCTCATCGATGACTCTGTACACAAACAATCTGACACCCTCGTCTTTGCCACAGTTCTCAACATAAAACGTTGTTCGAAATCCTCGAACTCCTATGGCGGGTCACCAAGCGGAGAAGTTCTCGGTGACCTGCCTTTGACTAACACTGTCTTTCTCCCAACGCGATCGAAGAGATCGCAGAGGAAGAAACACAGCACCACAGGCGCGCTCCATGCTATGCGTGAGCGGGGCGAGATGGTGGACTGTTCAGGAACGTATCATTGAATGATTTTGCCGCATGTCAAAGCCAGGATCCTCTCTTAGGTGAAGGGTAATCCGCTAATGACACAGCGAGAAAAGGTATTTTCCAAGCGCGACGAAACGAATAAACTATGGTAAGACCAGAGTTTCACAATGTATTTGGAAGGTAGAACGCATCATGTCGTGGCAAAATAATCCTGGCCCGCAGGGTTCCGATCAGCAGGGTCCCCAACCAAATCCAGGTCAGGGCCAACCTTCTGGCTCAGGACAGTGGCAACAGCCTCAACAACCGGGACCATATCAGCAACCGCAACAGCCAGGTTTCCCGCAGGCAGGCCCTGCCGGTCAACGTTTTGGTGCTTCTGGAAGTGCACCCGGTGGTTTTCCGGGTGCAGTGACAAAGATGGAAGAACCTCAGGCATCCAAGATCGCCAAACTATTAGTGTTGGCCTCGGCCGCGGTGATGGTGGTGCATGCCATTTTGCAGATGGTCATCCTGGACGTGCGCGGAATCGTGACTAGCAGTTTTGTTGAAATTGACACCACCGGTACTGGTGTAACAGAGCGAGAGGTCATTGACGGTGCAACGGGTGCCGTTTCCGCATTGGCCTACGGAGTAGCGGCTTTCGTGTTGCTCATCAGCCTCGGTTTGTATGCTCTTGTGTATTTCGGCATGCGCGCCAATAAGAACTGGGCCAGAATCCTCGGTATTATCTTCGCGATTTTGGGAGGTCTGTCCTACCTGGGGACGCTGTTGACAAGCTTTGGCCACGTCGACACGGCCGGGATGATTATCGACCTGCTTGCAGGTCTGTTAGGTACGGCGATTGCGGTGTACTTCCTCGTGCTCGTGTTCCGCAAAGACGTCGCGGACTGGTACCGTGTCCAGTCTTTGCCAAAGTTCTAATCAATACCAGCTCCTCGGGTTCTTGGAGCTGACGTGTGGGCCATGAAGCGATATTCAGCTTGATGGCCCACCGTTTTAACCTGGAACTTGACGTTTGTTGGCACCTGCCGGCAGAAGCCGTGAGCCAGTAGAATAGTGGTCGCAGAGTTTTTCGCGTGAAAGGCCCTACTGTGAGCGACTTCCTGCCAGACAAGCACCCCTACACGACATGGATGCGACGTTACACCTTGGTGCCTGAACTCGCCGAAGAGTTCATCCAATTTTTGATTCACGAAGTCTTCCCAGCTCGCCGTGAATTTGGTTTCGAGCCATTACATGTATGGGTTGACGCCGATCGATCGCAGGTAACCTGGCTTGTTGGTGCAGCGTTGGATTCTCAAGATTTCGCCAGGCTGGAGGAGAACTGGGAAAACTCGGAGATCCGGGCCGATGTTTTTGACGGCAAACCCGCATACGTTGTAGCCAAAGACCTCCGTGAGGTTCAATCGGTGCCCATTGGCCCAGAGATCTAGTTAGTCCTCCTGTGGCGTCCGTGCCTGGGCGCGTGCCCGTTTTGAAGCCAAGCTCCTCACCAGCTCGGTTGCTGTGGCCATTGCGGCCATCCCTGCCATGACTCGGCGGGGTTTAGACAGACCCAACCGGAAGAGGCCGTAGCTGACCTTCCGATCCAGGCTCAGGAGCGGTCGGCGTGCCACCAAGGTAATCGTCGATGCCAACGCTCCGGCCACCCATGCTGGGACAACGGCCCGGGGCGCTTTTGGGTGATGCCTACGCAGACTGTCGAAGTCTGCGGTGTCGTAATAGTCCTGGGCAAATTCTTTGGCCAGATTGTCGTTGGCCGTTTGGATTGCGTGCGCCGTGGTCAAGCCCACAAGTGCACAGGTGGCGCCCCAGTACACCCATGACTTCAGGAAGGAGAGCTGATGTGGGTTAATAAGCGTGAGAGCAATACTAGTGGCGTTGAGGCCGACAGAGGTGAGATCGTTGTAGTCCGCATAGGAAATTAAGGTCTGTGGGGGTGCTTCAGCGTATGCTTGCTGTGGGCTTTTTGGGGTATGCGTCATCACACATCCGGTTCCGTCTACCAGGCGAACGCGCTGATCAGAGCATGCTAGTTGTACTCTTTTGTAATACTTATAGTTGATTGTACAATTGTCAAATAAAAGTAATGGATCTAAATAGGGTGTATCTTGAATCACGAAGTGTTCAGTGTATCGAACTGATTTAAATTAGGTTGCTCGTGCTGACTGCTTCAAAATGCCCTCGGTCGCAACCATGTGAGTGGCTACCTTACAGAATAACCTTTGAGGAACAATTCAGTGCCACCTAGGGTTCAAGATAAGAGGTTAGATGAAACGTTAAATATGCGAATGCCCATGTGTGGCAGAGTGGGACGACTGATATGTACGTGACGCGTTTGGGTAGAAATCAATTCTGTATGCCGATGCTCACTGTGCAATAAACACTAGCGCTTAACAGTGTTGGTTCAGA
The DNA here is from genome assembly GCF_003185945.1 of Auritidibacter sp. NML120636. Taxonomy (NCBI): domain Bacteria; kingdom Bacillati; phylum Actinomycetota; class Actinomycetes; order Micrococcales; family Micrococcaceae; genus Auritidibacter; species Auritidibacter sp. NML120636. The sequence continues at coordinate 155,748 of NZ_QHLO01000006.1, read as the reverse complement.
TCCTGTGGCCTGGAATACAACACTCAGGGGCTCGTTGGTGCATTATTTGGTGTGAGCAATTTCTTCTAAATACTGCTGGAGTAGTTCACGGTCCTGAACGTGAGTTAAGGTTTTAAACGCTATAGGTGCGGTTACCCACTGAATTTGGTCGATTTCGTCGTTGGCGACAAAGGTGCCTTCTTCGGCCACGGACATCACCCAGTAATGGACTTCTTTATTTGGATACTTCTTGGTTCCTAAATCGTGCCGAGGAATGCAAACACATGCCGTTTCTTCATGTACTTCTCTTAGGGCAGTTTGGAGAATATCTTCACCAGGATCTTGTTTTCCCTTAGGAAAAGACCAGTCGGAATATCTAGGCCGGTGTACTAAAAGATAGTGGAGTTCACCATTGATATCTCGTGCAACCAACCCTCCTGCGGCGATAATGGTATGATTCAATCGATCAATCCTTCTCTAAAGATGGCTGAAAAGCATGGTTATGTGAGATCTAATATTCCCTTCACGCCACCATCTTTTTCTTTTACAAATAACGTTACTGAATCTGCGGCCTCGATGATCTTTGTGGTTGCGTATCGTCCTGTCATGATGATGTTTGTTTCGGAAGACCTCACACCAATGGCTTCCGTGACTGCGTTTTCCGAGAGCCAACCGTGGGATACCGCATTTGTGATTTCATCTAGCACTACAAGTTTCTTTCCTGGACGTCCAATCTCTTCTTTGGCTGTTACCAGCGCTGTTTGAGCTAGAGATCGAGGATCTTTTGCACCCCACGTTAACGTTCTTGAAAATGTCAGCCATCGAATGCCTAGTATTTTTGCTCCAGAGGATTCTGCTAAATTCCAGGGGACACCCTTAATAAATTGGATGACGATGGTGTCCTGCCCTTGTCCTACCGACCTAAGGGCGTAACCGAAAGCTGCGGTACTTTTGCCCCATCCTTCGCCGTAAAAAAGCATAACTATGCCTGGCGATTCGGACCTTAGACTAGCATTAATTGTTGGTTGGTTTTCGTTCATGACATATTTCCGAAAAACACTGCGCCACTAGCTTCTATGTTTGCGCTGACTGATTGCCCAACGTCAAAGTTGCTTGTGCTTGTAGCGATAAGATCACGTTGGTCATGCAGGCGTACGCGAATACGGTATTGGCGACCCTCAAAATTGCAACTTACAACTGTACCGGCAATTCCATCTGAGTTTTCAGACAGAGTGACTGCATCAGGATGGATGTATGCAACCGGTTCGTCTGATCGTCCAGCACCGTCCTCGCCTGGACCGCACCATCGCCCTACTATTTCCTTATCGTTTAGAAGTGCGGTGGAGGAGGACATGGGGGATGTAGAGATGTCTAGTCGGTCAAGTTCTAGACGGGTCGTGAAGCCTGTTATATTCGCTACCCAGCCGCTGGCTGGGGCGGTAAATAACTCCTCTGGTTTGGCAAGTTGGACCCTTTCGCCTTCGTGTAGTACAAGGATTTTGTCCGCGAGGCTGAGTGCTTCCGTAATGTCGTGTGTAACGTAGAGTACCGTCGTGTCGATTACTGAGAAGAGTTGCTTTAGTTCCTCTCGCATTTCGTCTCGTAAGGAGGCATCGAGATTCGATAAAGGTTCGTCGAATAATAATAAACTCGGCCGTGTTGCAAGTGCGCGAGCTATAGAAACACGTTGTTGTTGGCCTCCAGATAACTCCCCTGGTTTTCTGTTCTCTAATCCTGAGAGTTGTAGCATTTCCATAAGCTCTGCAACTCTTCGAGTACGGAGTTGAGAGTCTGTTTTGTTTCGACCGTATTTTAGTCCATATCCGATAGTTTGCCTGACGTTCAAGTGTGGCCACAAAGCGTAGTCTTGGAACACCATGCCAAGCCCTCGCCGTTCGGTTGGTACTTGGCGGGCAGGCGAAGATATCGTCTCGCCAGCCATTGATATGGTTCCCGCCGCCGGTCGCAAAGATCCCGCGACAATTTTCAATAAAGTGGACTTTCCACATCCTGATGGACCGAGAACTGCGAGCGTTGTGCCTTTTCCGACTTTCAGGGAAATGTTATGCAGTGCCCAGTCGTCGGTGCCATATTTAGCGCCTATACCATCAAGACGGAGACCTTCAGTAGGGTAATCACTGCTAGACGTCATCGCTGACCCCTTCCATGTTCTATTTCTGACGCATGAGTCTCTTGCCGACTATTTGGGAAAAGGCGACCAATATGATCATTAGGACCATACTGATCATCGCCCCTGCTGTTGCGTATCCGTACTCACCTTTTTCGTACTCGGCGAGAATCTCAACCGGGAGTGTGTCGAAGGAGGGCGGCGCAAGCATCGTTGCGCCTGCGAGGTCAAAAACGCTTGCAGCAAGAACTGCCGCAAATGCTGAAATCACAGCAGGACCTACCAGAGGTAGCAGGATTGACCTAATTCTCCGAAAGAAACCCACACCTGTAACACTTGCAGCGGTCACTAAATATTCTGATACTTGACCAAGCGCACCCATCTGCAATCTGACTGCTATAGGTAGTGCTGCCGCGACCCCAGAGAAAACGAGGAGCACCGGAGTTCCGTATAAATCTAAATTAATTGTATTTAGAGCTGGCTGATTCCAGACGAAAATATACCCCACGGCCAACACGATGCCGGGGACTGCTAAGCTTACCGTTCCGGCCAGATCTAACAACTTGTTGCCCGCAAAATTCGTGAAGGTCATCGAAATCGCCATCATGAGGCCGAGAAGAGTAGTTAAGAGGGCAACCACGACAGCGATAATTACTGAATTTCGAATCCCGTTCATCAAATTGGACCCCATTTCTAATGCCTGCTCGTAGTGGGCAAGCGTTAGATTGCTTATTGTGAATCCGTCTGCCAGTCGCTCGGACAGCGATACCTGAAGGGATGAACCGATTGGTATCCCAAGCGTTACAATAAAAGCAACTATCGAAATTAGGCTATATAGTCCTGAGATCCTGCTTTGTCTCTTTGTATTTTGAACCGAGCTCCCGGAGAGAAAACTGAAGGAGGAGCTCCTCAAGATTCTTAAGTATATGAATATCGCAATGGCAACGATTATTACTAAATAGAGGGATAAAACGCCTCCAAGTGCAAAGTTTACTGGACTTTGGCGCACGGACGCGTATATCGAATAGGGGAGAGTCGGAAAATTGTATTGAGACGATATGGCAGCAGGAAGACCAAAATCACCCAGCGTCTCTACGAAGACAAGCAACGCTCCGGATATCACTGCGGGGGCTAACAAGGGGAGGCGAAGGGTCCAGAAAACGGTCCAGGGGGATACCCCGAGCGAAGCGGCAGCTTCCCAGAGAGATGAGGTGTTCCAGTTTAGCGCAGCTGAAGTCGCCAGGTAAGACAACGGGAAATTGGTGAGTGCCATGACCGCAATTATCCCACCCGTGCTAAAAACTAATTGCGATACGTCGATTCCAAAAGTGTTTAGGGCAACTCCGCTTGGAGAAGCAAACATCACCCAGCCCTGGGCAATAATAAAGGATGGGCTGACAAGCAGAATCCAGACACATGCATCTATCAAGCTGGCAAATCGGAATTCCTTCGTGTGTCGTATGTAGGCGAGGGACATACCGATTAGGGTGCCTATGACCATGGAACCTGTGGCAAGCGTCAAGGAATTGAATAAACTCGCTTGCCAAAGCGGTCGTTCAAATATTTCTAGCAGAAGTTGTGGCTCGATCTGCCAGTCCCTTGTTAATCCCAATCCCGGGGCAAAGCCTTGTGCTATTACGAATAAGAGTGGTAGGCCGATCAAGACAAAGCAAATCGAGACCAGGATCCAACCAGCAGTCCGCGAACTATCGAGTGTTTTCAAAGTTGAACGTTCTGACCTTTGTGGTAGGAGGGATCTATCTCTTACTGAAGCTGCATATTGGCGAACCAGTCTTTTATCTCGGCTTCGTTTTCAGCGGCGAATTCAGCATCGGTGCTTTGGATATTTGGGTCTTCGGGTCGCGCGTCGGGCAGGCTGGATTGGTCTACGCCCTTCACATACGGCGTGATGATTCCATCGTCTTCACCCTCTTCCATCAAGTAGGTCATGTTGTCTGAATCCAGCATCCAATCGATGAGTGCGGCAGCCGCGCACGGTCGTGGAGTGTTAGCGCTAATCGCGGCTGCCCGGACTACTCCGGGTGATCCTTCGTCAGACCACACGATTTCGATCGGTTCCCCAGACTCCATAAATTCGTATGCGTGTTGCTCTTGGAGGATGGCGGTTTTCACCCCGCCCGTTGCCAATGCGGTCGCCACTGGGCCATTCTTGTCGTACAGGTTTAGCCCATTCTGATTTATCGTACTGAAATATTCCTCGGCTTCTTCTGTTCCGAGCTCTTGAAAAATCCAAGAAACGATGGGGTATGCCGGTGCTGCGACTGCCGGATCAGCGATGCCAACTGGCGCGTATTCAGGTTTAGTCAAGTCTTCCCAAGTTTCAGGGGCGTCACTTTCTTCAAACTCTTCAGTATTGTAAGCGATCACCCCAGCGGCGTGCTCGGAAATCGGGATCCACGCTCCATCTTCTGGAAGTAAATCTTGTGCCTCCTCTTCAAGATTATTCAGATTTCCTACAGGTGGGTTTTCGAGGAAATAACCTTGCTGACGCAACGATTCCAAACTGCCGTGGCCGTCAAGGAGCACTACATCCCATTGAGGATTGTTGGCCTCTGCTGAGATACGCGCGAGTACCTCTCCGCCGCCTAAATCGGCAATATCCGTTTCGATGCCTGTATCCGCTGTGAATTCATCCGTCAGGGTTGGTCCCCAAGGGTTCATATACACCCTAAGACTGCCTTCTTCAGTGGAACATTCTTCGGCATCTAGGGCTGGAGCTGAAGCAGCTTCTTGCTCAGCATCATTTGAGGCAGGCCCACATCCCGCGAGTGACAGCGTTACGGTGATGGCCAAGCCGCCCACAAAAACCTTCCCTGCGTTGTTCATTAAGACCACAAGCCTTCCTGTCCAATTGATGTCCCTATTATTCATTAGCTTGTCTCGGATGGCGAAGCGTCACATCAAAAAGTGCTTACTAAGCCTCGTACGTGTCCATGCTAAGTGGAGGTGTTGCACTGAGTATTTATTGTGTAACAACACGGTGAACAATCGAGGTAAATTGCCGTCAAATTTTCCGAGTGATATTTACGTGTATTCCATCAAGAGTTTTCTATTAGATACTCTAAATTTACTGGAGGGACACTTTTCGGTAGATATGGCAGAAGCAGGCGAGGTGTGTGGGCAGATGAGCCTGAAGGAAGAGAATTTAGTACGCACTTGTCTGGTGTAAACGACGCTGTCTCCCCTGCGGTGAATGCGGGCGACCAGTAGATTTATGTAGCTGTCGGAACTAGGTTCGATTAGGTTGTCACCTATGTAAGTTGCGGGATAAAAAGTCTTGGCCCGGGGCGAGTGCGCGACGTGCGTACTCACCCCGGGCCAAGGGCCAAGTTTACTGGAGTGTTAGAAGCTACGGGCCAAGATAGCCTGCTTGACTTCAGCGATAGCCTTGGTCACCTGAATACCGCGGGGGCATGCCTCGGTGCAGTTGAAGGTGGTGCGGCACCGCCATACGCCCTCTTTATCGTTGAGGATTTCCAGGCGCATGTCGCCGGCATCGTCACGGGAGTCGAAGATGAAGCGGTGAGCGTTCACGATCGCCGCCGGACCGAAGTACTGGCCATCGGTCCAGAAAATTGGGCACGAGGAGGTGCATGCTGCGCACAGAATGCACTTGGTGGTGTCATCGAACCGTTCGCGCTCAGCAGCGGACTGGATCCGCTCCCGAGTCGGCTCCTGATTGTCGTTGGACACCAGGAACGGCATGATTTCGCGGTAGGACTGGAAGAAGGGCTCCATGTCCACGATCAGGTCTTTCTCGCACGGCAGACCCTTGATCGGCTCGACGGTGATCGGCTTGGTGTGGTCAAGATCCTTCAGCAGGGTTTTGCAGGCCAAGCGGTTGCGTCCGTTGATGCGCATCGCATCGGAACCGCACACACCGTGAGCGCAGGAACGACGGAAGGACAGAGTACCGTCGTGTTCCCACTTGATCTTGTGCAGGGCATCCAGCACACGGTCAGTGGGGTACATTTCCAGTTGCCAGGTATCCCAGTAGGCATCTTCCTGGAACTCGGGGAGGTAACGACGTACCTGAACGGTGACGGTCAGGGTTTCCAGTTCTCCGGCGCCACCCTGATCGCCGAGGTCAATCTGTGATGCCGGCTCGGCCGGTTCAGCATATGTTGCAGTCATCAGTACTTACGCTCCATCGGTTCGTATCGGGTTTGGACGACGGGTTTGGTCTCGAAGCGGATACCTCTAATGCCTTCGGTTTCCGATTCGGAGTCGCGGTAGAGCATGGTGTGCTTCATCCACTTTTCGTCATCACGATCGGGGAAGTCCTCGCGGTAGTGACCACCGCGGGACTCTTGACGGTGCAAAGCGGCAACGGTCATTGCCTCAGCGATATCGAGCAAGTAGCCCAGCTCCAGCCCTTCGAGCAGGTCAAGGTTGAAACGACGACCCTTATCCTGGACCGAAACGTTTTCGTACCGCTGACGCAGGTCGCCGATCTCGTCCAGGGCGCGACGGATCGATTCTTCGGTGCGGAACACCTGCACGTCGGCGTCCATGACTTCCTGCAGGCGGGCACGCAGGTCAGCGACCTTCTCGTTGCCGGTCGCCGAGCGCAATTTCTCGATCTCGTCGACCACGAAGGATTCGCCGTTTTCAGGAAGTTCTACCCACTCAGCATCTTCGGCATAGCGAGCAGCGTCAATGCCAGCGCGACGACCGAAGACGTTGATGTCGAGCAAAGAGTTGGTGCCCAGACGGTTCGAGCCGTGCACGGAGACGCACGCAACCTCTCCGGCAGCGTAGAGGCCGGGAACAACGGTGTCGTTGTCCTGCAGTACTTGGGCATCAATGGTGGTTGGAATACCGCCCATGAAGTAGTGACAGGTCGGGAACACCGGAACCGGTTCGTAATAGGGCTCCACGCCCAGGTACGTGCGGGCGAACTCGGTAATGTCAGGAAGCTTGGCGTCAATGTGGGCCGGCTCGAGGTGGGTAAGGTCCAATAGGACGTAGTCCTTATTCGGGCCACAACCGCGCCCCTCACGCACCTCGTTGGCCATGGAACGAGCCACAATGTCACGTGGTGCGAGGTCCTTAATGGTCGGTGCGTAGCGCTCCATGAAACGCTCGCCCTCAGAGTTACGAAGAATACCGCCCTCACCGCGCGCGGCTTCAGAGAGCAAAATACCCAAGCCAGCCAGACCGGTGGGGTGGAACTGCACGAATTCCATGTCTTCCAGTGGCAGGCCGTGGCGGTAGGCGATTGCCATACCATCACCCGTCAGGGTGTGGGCGTTGGAGGTGGTCTTGAAAACCTTGCCGGCACCACCGGTAGCGAAGACAACAGACTTGGCCTGGAAAATGTGGATCTCTCCGGAGGCCAAATCATAGGAAACAACGCCAGCCACGCGCTTCTGTGTGTAAGGCGTGCCGTCTTCGCGGGTGGCTTCTTCATCAACCAGCAACAGGTCCAGCACATAGTATTCGTTGAAGAATTCCACGTTGTGCTTCACACAGTTCTGATACAGCGTCTGCAGAATCATGTGACCGGTACGGTCTGCAGCGTAGCAAGACCGTCGCACCGGGGACTTTCCGTGTTCGCGAGTGTGACCGCCGAAGCGTCGCTGGTCGATTTTGCCTTCCGGGGTGCGGTTGAAGGGCAACCCCATCTTCTCAAGGTCGAGCACCGCATCGATGGCTTCTTTAGCCATGATCTCCGCGGCGTCCTGGTCCACGAGGTAGTCGCCACCCTTAATGGTGTCGAAGGTGTGCCACTCCCAGTTATCTTCTTCAACGTTGGCTAGCGCCGCACACATACCACCCTGGGCAGCACCGGTGTGAGACCGGGTGGGGTAAAGCTTGGTCAGTACGGCGGTGCGGGTGCGTTGGCCGGCTTCAATAGCTGCACGCATCCCCGCGCCACCGGCACCAACGATGACAACATCGTATTTATGTACCTGAACCTGCATCTGGTGGAATCTTCTTTCTGTTAGGTCATCGAGTGGCTCGGAGTGATTCGGTGGGTCCGAGCGTTACGGAAAGATCCGGTCTTTAGCCGAATTGCGGCATGGAATAGCAGAAGCTCGGCGAACGGTCGAGCAGGTTGCCTGCGTCATCGACCATGCAGGGCTCAAAGGTGAAGATCACCAGGGTGCCCAAGACGATGATGGCGACCGAAGCCAAGTACAGAGCCATCTTCAACCAGAAACGGGTGCGGTCTGAACTGGTGTAGTCCTCAATGATTGTAGCCACACCAAACGTCCCGTGGATCATGGCCAACCAGAGCATGACGAGGTCCCAGATCTGCCACAACGGGTTTGCCCACTTGCCGGCAACGAGACCAAAGTCAATCCCGTGCACACCGTCACCAATCATCAAGTTGGAAAACAGGTGAACAAAAATCAGCACCAGCAGGATGGGGCCTGAAATGCGCATAAACAGCCATTTCAGCATTTCCTTGCTGGTATTCGAGCTGGAAGATTTCCGAGTGAATTTCGGGTCAATGGCACCGGTGCGCGGTGCTGCGATATTGGTTTCTTCGGTAGTAACGCTCATCCTAGACCCCCGCAAACGCTAACATCAGGTGGCGAACGGTGAAACCACCGACCACGACGACCCAGGCAATCAACACGATCCACAGCATGGTTTGGTGGTGTTTGGTGCCCTTTTTCCAGAAGTCCACCAGCACCAGACGAATGCCGTTGAAGGCGTGAAAGACGATGCAGGCCACCAGCCCGACTTCGCCGATGGCCATCAGTGGATTCTTATACGTGCCGATCACTGCATCGTAGGCTTCCGGAGAAACCCGCACGAGTGCGGTATCGAGCACGTGGACCAAAAGGAATAGGAAGATGACGACACCGGTGATTCGGTGGGCCACCCAGGACCACATTCCTGCTTTACCGCGATAAAGCGTGCCCCTGCCGGATTTTCGAGTGGTTTCGGCAGAGGTGTCCGCGGTTGTCACAGTAGACACTTTGTAACCTCCCAAGGATGCAAGGGCGCTGGAGACACCCTCAATGTCTACGTGTCAGCGCCGGTGCGAAAATGCTTCCTTCGAAGATAAGGATAATCGCACCGGGGGGTCTGTACCCAAATGAGTCACACTGTGTGTTATCTAACGAAGTGTTTGCCCGCTACCAGACCACAAGCAAACACGTGGGGCTCTGCGCATCCTTTCCTGAACAATTCCTGAGGAAGTGCCGGTTTCAGGCCACGTTAATCATCTGACAACCTACCGGTGGCTTACTGTGGGAAGGGTGAATGCTGATCCAATCAAGAATCCCGAAGACCGTTTTTGGGCGGTCATCCCAGCCGGCGGTGTCGGCACCCGCTTGTGGCCTCTATCCCGTGCTGCAGCGCCGAAGTTCCTCCACGACCTGACAGGGTCTGGACAAACCTTGATCCGAGCGACCTACGAACGTTTGGTGCCGATCTCCAAAGAACGCACCATGGTCGTGACTGGTCGGGCGCACCACGACGCCGTATGCACCCAGTTGCCCGATATCTCGGAGTCCAACCTCTTACTTGAGCCAGAACCGAAGGATTCCGCCGCCGCTATTGGGCTGGCGGCTGCGGTGCTGTATCACCGAGATCCAGAGATCATTATGGGATCTTTTGCTGCAGATCAGGTGATTGGTCCCGACCACGTTTTCCGGCAGGCAGCTCGGGAAGCCATCGCTACCGCTGCCGACGGATATATTGTCACGATCGGTATCAAGCCAACGTACCCATCGACAGGTTTTGGATACATTAAGGCAGGCGCACGGCTGGACGTGGATAATGCTCCGACTGCCCACGGCGTACAGCGCTTCGTGGAAAAACCCGAGCAGCACCTGGCGGAAGAATATGTTGCCTCGGGGGACTACTTGTGGAACGCCGGAATGTTTGTCGCTCCGGTGGGACTGATGCTGGAACACCTGAAACGCACTGAACCGGAGCTATATGAGGGACTGATGGAAATCGCCGCGGCGTGGGGGACCCAGCACCAAGAAACGGTGCTGGAACGGATTTGGCCGACCCTGCCGAAAACTGCCATTGATTACGCGGTGGCAGAACCAGCCGCCGACGCCGGTGTCGTGGCCGTGATTCCCGGAGACTTTATCTGGGACGACGTCGGCGACTTCGCCGCCATCGCTCGGCTGAACCCGGCCCGCGATGATTCGGGAGTGACCGTTATTGGTCCCACCCCGCGGGTCTATTCTGACGATTCCACCGGTGTGGTGGTTACCGACACGTCGCGAGTCATCGCACTGATCGGGGTCGAGAACATCGTGGTGGTTGATACCGGCGATGCTTTGCTGGTGACCACCACCGACGACGCTCAATCCGTGAAGCAAGCAGTGGAAGCACTCAAAGCCCACGGTGACGACGATGTTCTTTAAGTAACATCAGATGGCGGTTGCGTTGCTAGCGCCTTGACAATCTCCTTAAGATAAAACCCATGCACGAAGGATTACCAGCATCATTACCCGCAACTGAGACCGCCGAGCAACGGGCTCGGATCGCTGAAGACTCAGCACATGGCGGGGCAATGAATGTGGAATCTCCGTTTCGCAGTTCCGCCGAGAAACCCGTGCGCGATGACCCGGATCTCCCGCGGGTCTCACCAGTCGTTGACGGACTATTGCCGAGAATTCGGGCGTTTCGTCGAGATATTCACCAGCACCCCGAGCTGTCTCTGGAAGAACACCGCACCACCGCGAAGATTCTAGAGTTACTCAACTGCGCCGGGCTGGAACCACAACAAATGGAATCCACCGGTGCGTGGGTCGATATCGGTCAGGGGCCGATCGTGTTAGGGTTGCGCGCCGATATTGACGCGTTGCCGTTGCAAGAACGCACCGGACTGGACTACGCCTCGGTCCATGACGGCATCGCCCACGCCTGCGGACACGACATGCATACCGCCGTGATGGCCGGGACCGCGTTGAGCCTGCAACAGATTCTGTCCGGACAGAGCGTGCTGCATACATCCGGGCTGGAACTCAACGGCCGGGTACGTATCATCTTTCAGCCTGCTGAAGAACGACTACCCGGTGGTGCCTTGCAGGTTATGAAAGCCGGACTGTTGGATGAGGTGCCACGGATCTTGGCGGCCCACTGTGACCCGGCCTTTGACGTCGGCACCATCGGTACCCGCATCGGTGCTATTACTTCGGCTACCGACACGTTGCGCATTACGGTCACCGGTCACGGTGGCCACACCTCGCGCCCGCAACAGACCGAAGACGTGGTTTATGCGCTGTCCAAAATTGCTTCTGAGGTGCCAGCGGTGCTGTCGCGACTGGTGGACGTGCGCTCGGCAGTTCAAGTGGTCTGGGGACATATCTCCGCAGGGGCTGCCCCGAACGCGATTCCCTCGATTGGTCAGCTGTCGGGAACCTTGCGCTGTTTGGACGCCGATGCCTGGGGCGCAGCAGCAGATTTGCTCGACCAAGTCATTCGGCAGATCGCAGCGCCCTACGGTGTCGCGGTGGAAATCGACCACGTCCGCGGTGTGCCACCGGTGGTCAGCACAGAGAAAGAAACTGATCTGATCGAAGATGCAACCCGTTTTGAGATTGGGTCCCGCGCCATTACGTTGACCCCGCAATCGATGGGTGGCGAAGACTTTGCGTGGATGACCCAAAAAATCTCTGGAGCCATGTTCCGGCTGGGCACCCGAACCCCAGACGGGCCGATTTACGATCTGCATCAAGGGGATTTCAATCCGGATGAACGAGCCCTGGGCGTCGGGGTGAAAATCTTCACCGCCGCTGCGTTGCGGGCCTTGGCCGGGGTACAGTGAAAAGCGTGGGTGAAGGCATACGCACAGACGTCCCGGTTTTTGAAAACCAGTGGCAGGATCTGCACCGGCACGCGGTGGAAGCCACGAGGAAAGCCTACGCGCCGTACTCTGACTATCCGGTCGGGGTAGCCGGCCTGACCCAATCTGGTCGGATCCTCACCGGGGCCAATATTGAAAACGCCTCCTACGGGCTGACTCTGTGCGCCGAATGCACGCTGATCTGTCAGGCCATCATGCTCGAAGCTGACCCGCTCATCGCGGTGGTGATCGTTAATGCGTCCGGTGAATTCATCACCCCCTGTGGTCGGTGCCGACAGCTACTGATCGAACACACCGGGCCCAGGCTACAACTCACCACGGCTGAGGGGCTCACTACTCTGGGACAACTGCTACCTCAGGCCTTTGGCCCGAAAAACCTCGCCACCTGAGCGAACCCCAAGACACCGATGTGAGCAACTGGAAAGGCAACACCGGATGACATCAGGGCACTTTCACCCCGTAGAGCTGATCGCCACTAAACGCGACGGAGAAGCGCTAACGGCCGAGGCCATCACGTGGATCATCGAACGCTATACCGCCGGGGGCCTGCCGGATGAACAAATGTCGGCGTTGCTGATGGCGATCTACTACCAAGGGCTAAATACCCAGGAGCTCCATGCCTGGACCCAAGCGACGATCAACTCTGGGACCCGGATGGATTTCTCCACTCTGGGGCACCCTACCGCCGATAAACATTCCACCGGGGGAGTCGGCGATAAAATCACCCTCGTGTTGACTCCGTTGGTCGCCAGCTACGGGGTGGCAGTGCCCCAACTGTCTGGTCGCGGATTGGGCCACACCGGTGGCACCCTGGACAAGCTCGAGTCTATCCCCGGTTATCGGGTCAATCTCACGCCCGAGGAGATGACCCGCCAGCTGAAAGACATCCGGGCAGTGATTTGTGCGCCCACCGCGGCTCTCGCCCCGGCCGATCAGAAGATCTATGCGCTCCGGGATGCCACCGCGACTGTTGAGTCGATCCCGTTGATCGCCTCCTCGATCATGTCCAAGAAGATCGCCGAGGGAACCGACTCGCTGGTGCTCGACGTCAAAGTCGGCTCTGGTGCCTTTATGAAAGACCTGGGTTCAGCTCGCACACTGGCCCACACGCTAGTCCGCCTCGGCACAGATGCGCAGGTCAACACCACCGCACTGGTCACTGATATGTCCACCCCGCTGGGTCGCACCGTCGGCAACGCGCTGGAGGTCGAAGAATCCCTCGAGGTTCTCTCCGGCGGTGGCCCCCAAGATGTCCGTGACCTCACCGTCGCGCTGGCCACTGAAATGCTGAGGGCTGCTGGAATCACCGACGTGGATCCGGCCGAGCACCTGGACTCCGGGGCCGCCATGGATACTTTCGTCGCGATGGTTTTCGCTCAAGGCGGCGACCTGCGCGCCACGCTACCGACAGCACACCACGAGCACCAGGTGGTGGCGGACCGTTCCGGGAGTGTGACGAGCGTGGACGCGCTGACTGTCGGGCTGATCGCGCGCCGGCTGGGCGCCGGTCGCGCCCAGCGTTGTGATGCTGTCCAAGCTGGAGCCGGGGTGCGACTACACGTGCGCCGAGGCGACTCGGTCACCGCCGGTCAGCCAGTGGCGACTTTCTACACCGATGACACCAAGCTGATGGTATCGGCTTTGGAACTCACCGAGCAGATGATCGAGATCGGTCCTGACGCGACAGATACCACCGTCCCCGATGGCGTGATCCTTGATCGAATATCCAACTGATCTCGAGGACCCGTAGGCTAGAAGGGTGTTTGCATTCCTCGAAGATCTCATCCTGCGGGCGGCCACCGCGTGGTGGACCCCGCTGGCGCTGTTTATTCTGTGCTTCATTGATGGGTTCTTCCCGATCGTTCCCTCGGAATCGTTGATCGTTGCGCTGGCCGCGATCGCCGACCGAGAGAACACGGTGGGATTGACGACGCTGTTTTTTGTGGGCTGGTTCGGAGCCACTCTGGGTGACCAGGTTGCGTTCCGGCTGGGCCGTGCGATTGGCGTGACCCGATTCCGGTGGATGCGTTCCCGTCGGGTAGCCGGTATCGTCCAGCTAGCCAGACGGTCCCTGCACCGCAACGGGGCGCTACTGATCATCACGGCCCGGCATGTGCCCGGTGGACGGGTCGCCGTGAATTTTGTGGCCGGAGCGACCGGATACGCCTGGTGGAAATTCTCGCTCTTAGATTTTGTCTCAGCCGGGGTATGGGCCGGGTACTCCATCGCCATCGGGGTATTGACCACCGGATGGTTAGACAACGTCTTACTGCAAATTGTGGTGGCGCTCATCTTTGCGGGACTGTTGGGCCTGCTGATTGATTTTGTTGCCCGCAAGGTGGTGGCCCGGATTTCCTCGACGCCGGCTCAGGCGCCGGCCGAGGTAATCCGCCCGGCCGGGTTTAGCGAAGACTCCTCCGAAAATGGGCATGGCTCTAACGTGCGGGGCCGTTCTGGCATAGACTCGCAAGAGTGAGTCCAAAACACGCTGCTTCTGCACCCGTTGTCACCAATCCGCTCGCGCTTGATCTCGCCGCTCTGCCCAAGGTGAGTCTGCACGATCACCTCGACGGCGGATTGAGACCAGCCACCATCTTGGACCTGGCCCAATCCATCGGTCATCAGCTGCCGGCCGATACCACCGAAACATTGGCTGAATGGTTCCAGGTCGCTGCCAACGCCGGCAGTTTGGAAAGCTATCTAGAAACCTTTGAGCACACCACTGCGGTGATGCAGACGGCTGATGCGCTACAACGGGTGGCCCGAGAATTCGTCGAAGACCTCATCGACGACGGAGTGGTCTATGCCGAAGTGCGGTGGGCTCCGGAGCAACACACCCACCAAGGACTCAGCCTGGAAGACGCCGTGGAAGCAGTCCAAGCCGGTCTCGAACAAGGGTGTCAACAAGCCAGCGATCAAGGTCAGAGCATTCAGGTACAGCAATTACTGTGCGCCATGCGTCAAGCTGACCAGGCTCAAACGATCGCTGAACTGGCGGTGCGCTACCGCGACTCCGGGGTGGCCGGCTTTGACATTGCCGGGCCCGAAGACGGATTCCCGCCCCACCGCTTCGCTGAGACCTTCACCTGGCTGACCGAACAATTCATGCCCATCACCGTCCACGCTGGCGAAGCAGCCGGAATCGACTCGGTGGCCGATGCCATCATCTCCGGCCGGACCCTGCGACTAGGCCACGGCGTCCGGGTCTCCGATGACATCATGATGGAAGACACTGAGACCGGTGACGCGCTGGTCAGTCTGGGTCGGGTCGCTGAAGGCGTATTGCAACGCCAGATGGTGCTAGAACTGTGCCCCAGCTCCAATCTGCAAACCGGTGCTGTCGAGCCCGGGACGGCAGAAGACCCACTGGCCAACCACCCCTTCGGATTGTTGCATGAGCTTGGATTTGCCGTCACCGTCAATCCGGATAATAGGTTGATCTCCGGCACCACCGTGACCGATGAACTCTACTTACTGACCCACTCCTATGGTTACACCCTGGAAGACCTGCTGGAGTTCCAGCTCAACGCCGCTCGCGGAGCGTTCATCTCGCAGGCCGAACGCGATAACTTATTGGAGAAGATCAATCGCCACTGGTGTGCGGTGATCGAGGATCACCTGGACCCTCACGACCCGCACCGCCCGACCTGCTTTACTGCCCTGAACGATGACTGATACCACCCAGCACACCGGCCCCGTGACCTCGAGTGAATTAGCACGATTGCGCTGGATTACCGCACAATTGCGTCGGTGGTGCCCCTGGACGGCACAGCTGACCCACCGTGAGCTAACCAACTATCTGATTGAAGAAGCCCACGAAGCCGTCGACGCCATCGAAACCGGGGATATCGCGGAGATACGCGATGAGCTCGGTGATGTGCTCTTCCAAGTTGCCTTGCACTCTGCCCTGGCTGAAACGAACCCGAAACCAGCCCAACGGTTCACCATCGAAGACGTCGCAGCAACCATTAACCAGAAAATGATTCGGCGCAACCCCCACGTGTTTACCCCGGAAGGACAGCTACAGGACCCCTCCGTTCTTGGGCAATCCACGGTCGAGGATGTCGAGCACACCTGGGAACACATTAAACAGCAGGAAAAAGCCGATACCACTCCTGACAGCACCGACGAGTCCAAAGCACAGGCCGAACGCGTCGCTCACGCCTCGATTTTTTCAACCCCCTCGGGATACCCGAGTCTGGCGGCCGCTGCCAAGATCCTGTCGCGGGCCCGCAGACAAGAGGTCAACCCGCTTGAGGAGACCGCGGGTAACACACCAAATCCCCCGGAGTCCATCGAGACCGAGCATCAGTTGGGGGCGCAACTGTTCGCGTTGGTTGCCCAAGCCACCCAACGGGGGTTGGATCCAGAAAGAGCCTTGCGGGAATATCTGCACTGGCTTGAGGCTCAGTCTGTGCCGAGCTCTGCTCAGCGCACTGATAGGGTGACACCATGATCTGGCTGATGAATTCCACGCAAACCATCGAGGCACCGTGGGGTGTTTGGGTGGCAGTTGCACTCATCGCCGGTGTGCTGGCGGTCCTGGTTGTTATGGTCGCCGCCGTTCTGCGCGGATCCTCTAATTATCGTCGCTCCAACACGTTGAAGGATTTCCGTGCCCGACAGCGTGCCAACGATACCACACAGTGTCACGAACCCAGAGAATCCACTGAACCCAGCGAATCCTCCACCGATACTTCCGAGAACTGACCGATCGATCCCTCAGATTCCCTAATCCGTTGATCTCTAAGGAGAGGACCCCAACACCATGTCCTTTATCGATGCAATCCACGCACGCGAAATCCTCGATTCCCGTGGTAACCCCACCATCGAGGTCGAAGTCCTGCTGACCGACGGCTCAATGGGACGTGCCGCAGTGCCATCAGGCGCCTCCACCGGTGAATTTGAAGCAGTCGAGCGCCGCGACGGCGATGCAGAACGCTATAACGGCAAAGGCGTGCTCGACGCTGTTGTGGCAGTCAACACCGACATCGCCCAAGAACTGTTGGGCGAAGACGCCACGGATCAACGTCGCATTGACCAGCTGATGTTGGATCTGGACGGCACCGAAGCCAAATCCAACCTGGGCGCTAACGCCATCCTAGGCGTCTCCATGGCAGTGGCCGATGCAGCCGCAGAGTTCACCGACCTGTCACTATTCAAGTACCTCGGTGGCCCCCACGCCCACACGTTGCCGGTGCCGATGATGAACATTCTCAATGGTGGCGCTCACGCAGACTCTAACGTCGACGTTCAAGAGTTCATGATCGCCCCGCTGGGTGCTGCATCCTTCTCGGAAGCCCTGCGCTGGGGCGCTGAGGTCTATCACAGTCTGAAAGCTGTGCTCAAAGAACGGGGCTACGGTACCGGCCTGGGGGATGAAGGAGGCTTCGCACCGTCGCTACCATCTAACCGCGACGCCCTGGACCTGATCACCACCGCGATCACCAAGGCCGGCTACACCCCCGGCACCGATATTGCTCTCGCCCTGGACGTGGCCAGCTCAGAGTTCTTTGACAACGGCACTTACACCTTCGAAGGTCAGGAACGCACCGCCGAAGAAATGACTGCGTACTACCAAGACTTGGTGACCGACTACCCGCTGGTTTCGATCGAAGATCCCCTGGACGAAGAAGATTGGGAGGGCTGGGCAACTCTGACTCAGGCCCTGGGTGAAAAGGTTCAGCTGGTCGGTGACGACCTGTTCGTGACCAATAAAGTCCGTCTGCAGCGCGGTATTGACGAGCGCGCCGGTAACGCCATTCTGATCAAAGTCAATCAGATCGGTTCGCTGACCGAAACCTTCGAGACCATCTCGCTGGCCCAGTCGCGGACCTTCAACTGCATGATCTCCCACCGTTCCGGTGAAACCGAGGACACCTTCATCGCCGACCTGTCGGTGGCCACTAACGCCGGTCAGATCAAAACCGGGGCTCCGGCACGCTCTGACCGTGTGGCTAAGTACAACCAATTGCTACGTATTGAAGAAGAACTCGACGACTCGGCGCGCTACGCCGGTCGTAGCGCATTCCCGCGTTTCCAGATTTAACGAACTTCTGTCGGTAGCCCACAATCAACGGCCGAAGAGTATCAATCGGCACTCTTCGGCCGTTGCTAGTTTACCGATTTCGAGTTTGCGGGCGCGGGCGACGGACAGTCGCCAGTTGTGGTGACTAAGGTAGGGCCAGAACAATTGCGTCAACAGTGCCAGTCAACCGGTGAACTGGTGCGAGCTGGGCGCCGGAACGGACCATCAGAGACGACGCGCCACGGAAGGAGTCGTTGTGAGCCCGAAAAAGCCCAGGGTCCCGAAAAACTCCTCCACATCGCGAGTAGCTGATGCCACACGTGATGCCCAGCGTCGGCAGGATCAACGTGAAAAAGCTGTCCAACGCGGTACGGCCGGAACGGACACCCGGCGTGGACAGAAACTATTAGCCCGGCGCGCCCAAGAGCGCGTCCGGCAACGTTACAGTCACGCCACCCCGGAAGAACAACGTCCTGCCCGCAACTTCTCCGGCCGGATGATTGCGGTGATCATGGTGCTGTTTCTTGCTGTGGTGGTGATGGCACCCAGCCTGCGCACTATGTTGGAACAAAACCAGGAGATCTCCCAGGCCGAGGCCGATTTGCAGGCAGAGCAACAGCGCAACGAAGAGCTCACTCAACAACTCAATCGCTGGGACGATCCGGCGTATGTGCAACAGCAAGCCCGAGAACGGTTTAATATGGTCATGCCAGGTGAACATAAGTACCTGGTGGTCGGTGGCGAGGAACTAGCCGAAGGCGAGGAGCCGGTGACCGAGGAAGAGGAAATTACCGAAGACCAGGCACCGGCCTGGGCCGATGACTTTTGGAACTCTTTCGTCCACGCCAGCCAACACCAAACGAGCCAACCATAAAACGCAAGAACCAAAGAATACTCCCGCACAGCATGGAGGATGCGTGGCCACGGTAGACCACCCCACTGAAGCAGACCTGCAGACCCTCAGTCGTCAGCTGGGGCGACCGGTGCGCGATGTGGTGGCCATCGGTGCACGGTGTCAGGGATGCGGGTCACCCCTGGTTGCCACCACAGCGCCACGACTGTCGAATGGTATCCCGTTCCCCACCACGTTCTACCTGACCCACCCGCTGGCTACTACCGCCGTGTCCCGGCTGGAAGCCACCGGGATCATGGCGGAGATGACCGACGAACTGGCTCACAACCGGCACCTTGCTGATCAATACCGGGCTGCCCACGAGAATTACTTAGCCGAGCGTGATCGGATCGGCCAGATTGCCGGGGTGGGCGAGGTCCCCGAAATCGAAGGAATTTCTGCCGGCGGAATGCCCGAACGGGTCAAATGCTTACACGTGCTGGCCGCTCACTCCTTGTCGGTGGGCCCCGGAGTCAACCCATTGGGGGACCGCGTGCTGGATCTGATCTCCGAAGAGTTCTCGGCGCAGAGGTGCCGATGTGAACAGGGATGGGACGATGCATCAGTCGCCCCACGTCAGGATCTGTCCCGCCACGTGCGTCGACTCAACCGGCAGGGGCGGACCAACCCGATCCAGCACCGCCGGGTTAGCGCCGATGAGGCCACTGCGGTGGCTGCTATCGACTGCGGGACGAATTCGCTTCGTCTGCTGGTGGCCCGCCCGGTTGCCGACCCCGACACCGGGGCCAAACTGGTCGAACTGCACCGTGAAATGCAGGTGGTTCGACTGGGCGAAGGGGTAGACCAGAGCGGAGAATTTGCCCCGCAAGCCCTAGAACGTACTTTCGCCACCTGCCGGGATTACGCCGAAGTGATTGAACACCACCGCGCCGAGACCGTCCGATTTGTAGCCACCTCGGCCTCCCGTGATGTCTCCAATCGCGATGCGTTCATCGCCGGGGTGCGCCAGGCGCTGAACGTGACACCAGAAGTCGTCTCCGGCGCCGAGGAAGCCCACCTAACCTTCTCCGGTGCCCTGAGTGCCCTCGATGATGCACAACTCCAAGCCATTGCTGTCGAGTGCGAAAACCCGGATCAATCGGTGCGGGTCATGGTGGTGGACCTCGGCGGCGGGTCCACCGAGTGCGTGGTCGGCGAGGTGGGTTTTGCCTCGGGACATCGCGAGATTACTCTGGTCGGCTCGGTTTCAGAAAACATCGGGTGTGTCCGCTTCACCGAACGATACCTGCGTTCTGACCCACCGACCGCCGAGGAAATTGCCGTTGCAGACCGTGAGCTCAACGAGGTTTTCACCCGAGTGCACGAGGAACTGGACTTCTCCACGATCGATGCGGTCATCGGGGTTGCTGGGACCGTCACGACGCTCACCGCAGCGGCGTTGGGCCTGAAAGAATACGATGCCGATGCCATCCACGGCGCCCAACTGGATCGAGAAACCCTGAAAGCCACTGCGGCCACCTTGCTTCACTCGACCCGCGCCGAACGGGCCAACCTAGGGTTCATGCACCCGGGCCGTGCCGATGTGATCGGAGCCGGCGCGCTGATCTGGTCGACGTTGCTACAGATAGTGCACGACGCTACTGGCGGAAAACTGGCCGCCATTATCACCTCCGAACACGATATTCTCGACGGCATCGCCCTATCGCTGATCGGGCCGAACGACAGCAGGGTCCAGGACTCATAGCATGAAGGTCGTGGTGATCGTCAATCCACTGAGCGATGCAGTTCTACGTGCGACGACGCTGGCTCTTGCTCTGTTGTTATGCTTGGTCAGCACACCGGTGCCCAAAGCGCAGGCCGATCAATGGCGGGACAGCCAAGAGTGGATCACCGAGTACGGTTTCGACCAAGCCTGGAAAGAAACCCGCGGCGAGGGGGTCACCGTTGCGGTGATTGACACCGGTATCGATGACACGCACCCGGATTTGACTGGCCAGGTGATCGGGGGAACCGATGTGTCGGGGCAGGGTCACGACGACGGCACCAAACCGATTGGTGAGGACCCTCACCACGGCACGAGCGTGGCATCTCTGTTGGCCGGGCACGGCAATAATCTGCGCGAGGTTGACCAAGCCACTCAGCAAGAGCCCGAGAACGACGACAATGACGAGGAAGATGCCAACGCCTCTGAGGATGCCGAGACGGACACAGAATCAGAATCGGAGCCCTCTGCTGAACCGGGTCCCGGAGACGACGGCATCATCGGGACCGCACCCGAAGCGCAGCTGCTGAGCATTTCGGTCTATCTCGGCGACGGCGAGGATGTTCCCAGCGCCGAAGAACAGATTGCTGAAGCCGTGACCTGGGCGGTTGACCAAGGTGCCGATGTCATCAATATTTCACTGGCCTCCTCCGAACAAGATTGGCCAGAATCCTGGGACGATGCCTTTCTCTACGCTGAGGAAAACGACGTGGTGGTCGTGGTGGCTGCCGGCAACCGGGCCGGCGGATCGACGACGGTGGGAGTCCCGGCCACAATCCCTGGTGTACTCACC
This sequence comes from Auritidibacter sp. NML120636, assembly GCF_003185945.1. Taxonomy (NCBI): domain Bacteria; kingdom Bacillati; phylum Actinomycetota; class Actinomycetes; order Micrococcales; family Micrococcaceae; genus Auritidibacter; species Auritidibacter sp. NML120636. The sequence continues at coordinate 134,397 of NZ_QHLO01000006.1, read as the reverse complement.
GTGGCAGGACTGGACGCGGATGGATCCGCCAGTTGGGACTTTTCCACTGAGGGCATCACGATCGGTGTGGCCGCCCCGGCCGACCCGCTGGTCGGAGTAACCTCGGACGGCGGGTATCAGAACTGGTCGGGAACCTCTGGTGCCGCACCGCTGGTCTCGGGCCTCGTCGCGCTCGTGCGCTCGGCCCATCCGGAGGATTCGGCAGCACAAGTCATCAACCGAATTTTGTCCACGGCCCAACCTGCAGGCGATTCCGGCACCGATGCGCTCTACGGTCACGGAGTGATCAACGCCGAACAGGCCGTCACCACGCAGGTGCCGACCGTAACGGAAAACCCGATGGGCTCGATGGGCGAGTGGATCCGCGTACACCGTCGTTCATCTGACGACGATGCGCTCACCGGTAGGTCTGACCAATATCAGGGCCACGAGCCGGTGGAGGTGCCCACCGAACTGCCTGGGGATGCCACAGCCCAATCGACTCCCGCGACACCGATGACCGGTGCGGCCAGTTGGTGGCAACCTGTCATGGTCATCGGTGGGACGGGCCTGGTGGTAGCGTTGGCCGGGACCGGAATATGGCAATTGGCGACCCGCCGAGCTGCTGGTCGTCCCACGAGTCGTTAGCCCGCCCACAACCTGAATATCTCACCGTGTCAGAATGTGGTATAGATCTCACTGTGTAGTTAATACAATCAACCGTCGCTGTTGAATTCACAACCGCGCGTAACCGGCCTAACATAGGAAACATGGCTATAACTCCTCAATTATCACCGAAACCACGCGTGCTCATTGTGGGCGGCGGTTACGCCGGCATCACTGTTGCACGGAAGCTCCAGAAAAAAGTTCGTGATCGGGGCGGTGTGGTCACCGTCGTTGACCCCAACGCATACATGACCTACCTCCCGTTCCTGCCCGAGGTTCTCGGCGGACACATTGAGGCCCGCCACGCTACGGTGGACCTGCACACTCACCTCAAGCACGCCGAAATCGTTCAGGGCTCGGTCGTCAATGTCTCTCACGCCGAGAAGATCGCGACTGTAGCCGCCGAAGACGGCGAACAGTTCGAGATTCCATATCAGGACATCGTGATGACCGCAGGTTCTAACACCCGTGTATTCCCGATTGACGGTCTAGATAAGACCGGCATCGGTATGAAGACCATTGAAGAGGCAGTCACTCTGCGCAACCAGATCCTGGAACGCGTCGAGTCGGCAGCCTTGATGACCGACGCTGCTGAGCGTCGTCGCGCGCTGACCTTCGTGCTAGTCGGTGGTGGCTTCGCCGGTGTGGAGACCATCTCCGAGATCGATGACCTGGTCCGCAACGCCATCGCCCGTAACTCCCGATTGTCGCAGTCCGAGGCTCGCATCGTGCTCGTTGAAGCCATGGGACGCATTATGCCCGAGGTCTCTGAAGCGCAGGCGGAAGGCGTTGTCGAGCACCTGCGCGACCGTGGCATCGAGGTGTTGCTGAACACTTCGCTGGACAGCGCCGTTGACTACGAAGTCAAGCTCAAAGACATGCGTGACGATTCACCGGCCGGATCCTTCTACGCTGACACCATCGTGTGGTCCGCCGGTGTTGCCGCCAACGGTATGGCCAAAGAAACCGATTTCCCGGTGGACGACCGTGGTCGCATCGAGGTTACTCCGACTCTGCAGATCTCGGATGGAGACGGTGGCGTGACTGAAGGTGCCTGGGGTTGTGGCGACATCTGCGCTGTGCCGGATCTGACCGGTGATGGCCCCGGTGGATTCTGTGTGCCGAACGCACAGCACGCCGGCCGTCAGGCGAAGCGCCTGGCCGAAAACCTATTGGCCGTACGCTTCGGCGAAGGTGTCGTTGAAGAGTACTACCACAAGTCTCTGGGTACCGTTGCCGGAATGGGGCTTGGCAAGGGCGTCGGTAACCCGCTGGGCGTTGAACTCAACGGCCTGCCCGCCTGGCTGGCACACCGTGTCTACCACGCCTACGCGTTGCCGACCCTTGAGCGCAAGTCTCGCGTGGTCTCCGGCTGGATCCAGGAACTGCTGTGGGGTACAGACACTACCCAGACCAAGCGTCTGGAGCGTCCGTTCAACGCCTTCCGCAAGGCCGCCGGTAAGCCTGAGATTCCGTCACGGTTCACCAAGAAGACCGAAGAAATCGAAGCCTAAGCTCTCGATCACACCAGCGCAGACGACATTTGTGACGCGCTGAGTTAAAACAACGGCCCCGGTCGAGCGCCTCCAGTATGATCTGGAAGGTGTTCTGGCCGGGGCCTTGTGATGTCTCGGAGCCACGAATGAGCCCCCATAGCCCAATTGGTAGAGGCAAGCGACTTAAAATCGCTGTGTTGTCAGTTCGAGTCTGACTGGGGGTACCGGCGTCCTGAATAGAGGCTGATGATTCACTGAATCGCCTATTCAGTTTCGGGGACTACACTCGGGGTGATCATCCCAAGGAGACGCGCAACCGGCGCGAGGACAGCTCCTGACACCCAACCCGAAGGGACGGTAGACGTTTGCTCGGCAAAAAGATCCTCAGTTCCATCGCACTGATTGCCATGTTGAGCCTGTCAGCCTGTAATGCAGATGAGGAAAACGCAGATGGGGCGCCCGAAGCCTCTGCATCGGCTGGCGACCAAGGAGCGCTTCCGGAACCAAATCTCGACGACGTTCCCGACGTGGTGGCCACGATCAACGATACCGAGATCACCAAAGAGGAATTTGCTACCAACTATGAGTCTCAGTATCAGCAGATGGCGTACCAGGCTCAAATGAGCGGTTCGGACGTTGACGAAGATCAACTCAAACAGGAGAGCCTGGAGATCATGATCGGCAATGAGCTGTTGCTCCAAGAAGCAGAGGACCAAGATATCGAGGTCACAGAGGATGATGTCGATGAGTTCCTCGATGACTTTGCTAAACAACAAGGGCTGGAATCTCAGGACGAGCTCATCGCGCAGTTTGAGGAACAAGGCATGGACGAGGAACAACTGCGTGACGATTCCAAGAAACAAGTTGCCATGGATCGGCTGATCGAGACTCTCGATGTTGACGAGCCTTCGGAAGAAGAGCTCAAAGATCTCTACGACGACCAGATGGAACAACAGAAGCAACTCATGGAGGCTCAAGCCTCGGCTGATCCGTCCGCACAGGCCGAGGATGGATCGTCGGAATCCGCCTCGGGCGAAGACCAGCTACCGAGCTTTGAAGAGTCCAAGGACGACCTGGAAGAGCAGGTTAAGCTTCAAAACGAGAATGAAGCCGTCACTGAATTGGTGGAGGATTTACGCGAGGATGCCGATATCGAGATTTTCCTCGAAACCCCCGCTACTACAGAATCTAGCTCTGAGGACGATAGCGACGAGGACGCAAAGTAACAAGTGTGCAGGATAGTGCCATACAGCAGGGGATTATCACCGCTGGTAGTTAACCTAGCTTGCGGGTAGTTAGCTAACACCGGCGCAGTGGTTACCGTTAGACTGGCACATGAACACCTGACCGTCAGATACGAGAGGACGGCCCATGGCCAACCCAGTCTTTAACTCCGACAATTTCAAGCAACAAGCTTCTGGGGGCGTGCAGACTCCTCAGACCATTTCCGCATCTGAACTCGAAGAGATGTATGCTCGCCCCTCCGCGACTCCACAGGATACCGGGCGAGTCAGCTACAATGATGTGATCCTGCGGACCGCTTCCCAGCTAGCCGTGGTGTTGGTCGGAGCTTTGGGACTGTGGTTTGCCGGAACGATGCTCGGATTGGGCGGAACCGTCGGTCCCGCCACGCTCATCGGTGCTATTGGCGCGATCGTCCTGTCCTTGGTGAACGCGTTCAAAAAGCAGCCCTCACCGTTGCTGATCACGCTGTTCTCCCTCGCGGAGGGCCTGTTCCTTGGGGGGATCTCCCTCACCTTGGACGCCATGTACCCGGGGGTGGCCAGCCAGGCTGTTCTGGCGACCTTGTGCGTCTTCCTGGTGATGTTGGCGCTATTCTCCTCTGGTAAGGTCCGTGCTACGGCGCGTGGCATGCAGATCTTCATGCTGGCCTCTCTGGGTTACGCCGTATTTGCTTTGGTGAACTTCGTGCTGATGATTACCGGAGTCACCGAGGGGATGTTCGGTCTACGTTCAGGTTGGCTGGGTGTCATCGTCGGCGTGATCGCGATCGTTTTGGCCGCTTATTCGCTGGTGATGAGTTTTTCCATGATCCAGCAGGGTGTGCGCAACGGTGCCCCACGCTCCTTCGCCTGGACTGCAGCATTTGGCTTGGTCACCGACTTGACCTGGCTTTACCTGGAAATTCTGCGTGTGCTGTCGATCTTGCGCGAGATGGCCGATGCGTGATTTCCGGCGCACGGCTATCGTGTTTTCGTCAGGTCACGATCTGAGGTGACCGATAATACGGGCGGTGTCACGCTGAGGCCACCTTTGGTTAGTCTGCGTGACACCGCCCGCGTATGTTCTGTCTTGGGTTTTCTTCACAATTTCCGGGACAGAGTATGCTTACAAGGGTTGAGGCTTGGCACGAGCCTTTACCGTAGTGATCAGCACAGAGAGGACCTGGCCGATGAGTTCAGCCCCTCCGAAAAGGCCTGTCGAGGACTCAGAGTTCGACTCGCCTACTTTGGCTGAAGTCGGGAGAAAACTAGCGGCTGACATTCCCTACGGTGTCACTGTCGCAACTGGATGGGCGCTACAGTTCATTATTATTGTCGTCGCGGCAGGTATCGGAATTTGGCTGTTTTCACACGTCTCCCTGCTCGTAATCCCGCTACTGATCGCTGCTTTGCTGTCCAGCCTGCTCTATCCGGTGCATAGCTTTTTGAAAAACCGGTTTCGGTTCCCCGCCTGGCTGTCGGTAGTTACCGTGATGCTAGGCTTCCTCTCGCTCATCGTGGGACTGCTGTGGCTGGCAGGGCAACAATTGGCCGTCGGGTTCGCTGATATGTGGCAGCAGATCCAAGAAGGCATCGTAGGACTTTTCGCCCTGGCCGAGTCCTACGGTCTCACCACAGACCGATGGCAAGAAATCCTGGCCGATGTCTGGAACACCTTTACCCAGAATTCCGACGCTCTCGTCTCCGGGGCCATCGGCTTCGGCTCCACCGCGACGAACATCGGTGCCGGAACACTGATCGCGCTATTCGCGTTGATCTTCTTCCTCATCGACGGTTCCCGGATCTGGAACTTCATGCTCAACTTCGTGCCACGTCGCCACCGCCGTGCAATCGACGGAGCCGGACACGCCGGTTGGAAGTCACTGGGAAGCTATGTGCGAGTCCAAATCTTCGTGGCCTTCGTTGACGCGGTCGGAATTGGCTTGGGCGCCTGGCTACTCTCGGTCCCGCTCGCCCTGCCCCTCGCGGTGCTCGTCTTCCTCGGTTCTTTCATCCCCATGATTGGTGCGGTTTTGACCGGTGCGATCGCGGTGATCCTAGCACTGGTTGCCAACGGTTGGGTCAACGCGCTGTTGATGTTAGTGGTGGTGCTGATCGTGCAACAAGCCGAATCACATATTCTGCAACCACTGGTTATGGGACGCGCCGTGCAGCTACACCCCTTGGTGGTATTCCTCGCTGTCTCTGGCGGTACTGCGCTGATGGGTATCGTCGGGGCGATCTTTGCGGTACCGGCCATTGCCTTCGCTAATTCTTTCGTCAAATATCTGGCGGCGCGACCATGGGAGAAGAACAAAGATCCCCACGCGGTCGACCCCGAAGCACCCGACGAGATCGCCCCCAGCGCTGGCGACCTCTGACGATCCGATCCGCTGCTCTCATCCATCGCGTATCAACCCTCAGGAGACCGACTCGTGACATCCACTGATTCTTCTGTACCTGTATTGCCCGCTGAGGTGCCGGTGAGTTTCGACGATATTCTTGCTGCGCGCGACGTCATTAGCGCGGTAGCGGTGGAAACCGGCATGGAGCACTCCAGAGCGCTGGGGCGGATGACCGGTGCCACGGTGCATCTGAAGTGCGAAAATCTTCAGCGTGCTGGCTCATTCAAAGTGCGGGGCGCCTACAACCGGATGTATCACATTCCCGAAGAGGACAAGGGAAACGGGGTGGTGGCTGCCTCTGCAGGAAACCACGCCCAAGGTGTTGCCTTAGCGGCGTCAAAACTTGGACTGCGCGCCACGATCTTCATGCCCCTAGGAGCAGCACTACCTAAGGTTCAGGCTACGAAAGATCACGGCGCGGAAGTCGTCTTGCTTGGCAATAACGTCGACGAAGCCTTGGCAGCAGCGAAGGACCACGCAGCAAAAACCGGGGCAACGTTTATTCATCCCTTCGACGACGAGAAGGTCGTGGCAGGGCAAGGAACTGTTGGACTCGAAATTCTCGAGCAACAACCCGATGTCGACACGGTGATCACCAGTATCGGTGGTGGGGGACTGTTGGCAGGGACAGCAATCGCCATCAAGGAACTGGCACGGCGACAAGGACGCGACATCACGATTATCGGTGTGCAAGCCGAAGATGCGGCCGCCTACCCGGCCTCGCTGGCCGCTGACGGCGTCGTTTCTCTCGAGCAACTCACGACGATTGCTGACGGCATTGCGGTGGGCCGTCCGGGCAATCTACCCTTTAGCATCATCAAGGATCTCGTGGATCACGTGGTGACAGTTTCTGAAGACCAAATCGCTAACGCTTTGGTGTTCTTATTGGAGCGGTCCAAGATGGTGGTCGAACCAGCCGGTGCGGTATCGGTGGCGGCGTTGATGTCGGGGAAGCTGAAGGACCTGGGGCTGGCACCGAAATCAGTGGTCGCGCTGTTGTCCGGGGGCAATATTGACCCGCTGTTGATGCTCAAAGTGGTTCAGTCGGGTCTGTTGGCGGCCGGACGCTATCTCACCGTGCGGATTCCCCTCCGAGACCGCCCAGGCGAGCTGAAGAACGTGTCACGGATTATTGCCGAGGCCGAAGCGAATGTCATCGGAGTGGACCACACCTCAATCGGTCCTTCGCTGGGCATGGGCGAAGTGTATATCACCATTAACATGGAAACACGTGGCCATTACCACTCAGACCACCTACTTGAAAAACTTCGTGAAAGTGGCTACGAGCCCGAAATCACACACTAAGGCCCGGGAACGTGGCTACAGTGTAGCTGGTCCTAACTGCGACTTAGTCATCAATGCTGAGGTGCCACTGGTCTGAGCGTGCAACACCGACAGCACCGGGTGGTGCCCATCAAGCTCGTGCACCCGGTTGCTGAAGTCCTTTTGCTCCCAATCAGCGTTGGCGGTCGCGAACATGAGGCCGGTGGCGTTGATGCTCTCAATGATGCCCAATAGTAGACGGTCTTCGTAGGTGGGCTCACGACGCCCCAACAGCACCTGCGTTAGAGGTGTGATGACCTCTTCAGCGGTGGTATCAAGAACGAGCTCGTAGCGCGTTGGTCTAAATGGTCCTGGGTTATGGGTGGACACCAAACCGTTGTGCTCAAAGTTGTCCAAGACACCCTGCAGCGGATCGAACTTCTTGGACTTCACGATCCGGGAGAGCTCATCGCCAGTCTTATCGCGCAGTTTCTCGACGACGTCGTTCAAGGCCGGAGAGCTCGAGGTTTTTTCCTTGACGATAATCTTCGGATCATCCATGTTCCACGGTTCGGTCAGCTCGGCGGGGGTAAAGGACACCACGCCATCGGTCTCCAAATCGGCCATGGTGGCTGCCACCCGTGCTTTCGAGAGCAAGGAGGAAACTCCTGCTAGCTCGTCTTGGAACTCCAGGCTGAGTACTACGAAACGCTCTACAATCTTCACAAATCCTAGGCTAGCAGTTAACTGCCACAATCACAGATGGTCTACCAGCCACTTTGTCATCTGCGTGGTTGCTCTCAGCACAGTGGGCAAGGGGAAATAACACCAGGAATATTGTCCCTTAAACAAGTCCCGGGCCTCGGTGTTGCACGCGAGGCCCGGGAGGAGGCGAAGCTTCTGAAAAAGTTACTTTCCAGGATTGTAGGGAGTAACCTTCTTCAGAACAACTTCGATGTCCTTACCATTCGGGGCAGTGTAGGACAGGGTTTCGCCAGCTTGACGACCGTGAATTGCTTCGCCGAGGGGAGAGCGCTCAGAGTAGACATCGAGTTGCTCGTCTTCGGAAGCGATTTCACGGTTACCAAAGATAAAGGTCATTTCGTTACCGCCGACGGTGGCCTCAACGACCATACCGGCCTCAACGACGCCGTCGTCCTGTGGCGTGTCGCCCACAACTGCGTTCTCCAACAGCTGTTTTAGTTCCGCGATGCGGCCTTCGTTTTTGGACTGTTCTTCACGAGCGGCGTGGTACCCGCCGTTCTCCTTCAAGTCGCCTTCATCGCGGGCCGCTTCAATGCGGTCGACGATTTCTTGACGACCTTCGCCAGCGCGGTATTCGAGTTCTTTGCTCAACCGGTCATAGGCTTCTTGGGTCAGCCAAGGAGCTGAGGGTGAGGTGGTCATAATTCCTCCTTGAAGGATCGTTTGGCAGGGAAAGTTTGAGTTGTCCACTGCACGTCAAGTTCTTTACTGCACAAAGACCCGCCGTGGGGCGTGCGGTTTAACCGAATCCGATTTTATCGGATGCGATTCGCATGCCCCCACGACGGGACTTCGTCAACGCTTTTGCGGGGTTAGGGAGAATTCTAGCACTGGACCGCGACACGGTGTAGTCTGGTCGCCGTGGGAGCGTCTACCGGGCTCTCTTGCGCCAGGAAGGCTACCGTTCGACATCAAAATATGAGATGTTGCTGGGACCGTCTTCGTAGTACCAGCAATCATTCACGCCACCATTGGTTCCTAGCCCATCGGTTCGGACCTGGACGTCGTAGTAACTAGTCAGATCTGAGGGGCTGGAATCAATTTGTTCGCCGATGGCCTCAGGGCCAATGATGACTGTTTTCCATCCCACCACCGCATAATTATCGGCCAGCACCTGCACCGCACAGGAGACCGTGGCGTCGTGCTCTTTAGTGAGCTGGAAGCGAACAGTGGCATGATCTTCGGAGACGATGTCGAAGCCCACGTCTTTATAGCTCAATCGGTCTTCGGTCATCGAGTAGGTCCACACACCGGCGAGCGCTACGGCTAGAATGAGAGCCGTCACCGCAATAATGATCCCCCAACGACGCCGTCGCTCCTGCCTTTCAGGCGAGTTCTTACTTTGGGAGCGACCATAACGATTGGCTAAGCTATCAGAAGCCGATGCCTGCGCCGGAACTGGGCTATTGACCATAGACTTAAACTCTACCCAGCCACGGCGTAGCACAGCCAATGTGACCGCGAAGCAGTGGATCAGGAGTACAGACAACTCGTGAGCGTTTCAACACAACAAAGGTCCGGATCATCGCAACACCCAGAGTTTGGTGTGCCCGTAGGATCCGAGGACTACGGTAGCACGCAGCCGAGTGACTATCAGCGTCCAGAAGCCACCGATGTTCCGCCCTCCCAAGGGTTGCGCCTGATGGCTGTTCACGCACACCCTGATGATGAATCCTCCAAGGGGGCGGCGATGATGGCAGCATATGAGGATGCCGGTGCTGACGTCATGGTGGCATTGTGCACCTCGGGAGAAGCTGGGTCGTTGCTGAACCAGCACTACCAGGGTGACGTTGCCCGTTTGCACCGAGACATGACCGCGGTACGGCGAGTCGAGATGGAAGAGTCCTCTCAAGCGCTTGGCATAGACTACCGCTGGCTCGGGTTTATTGATTCGGGCCTGCCAGAAGGCGATCCAGTTCCCGAACTACCCTATGGGGTTTTTGCCAATTCTGATCGTGATACTCAGGTCGCGGTGCTCGTACGACTGATTCGAGAGTTTCGCCCCCATGTGTTGATTTCCTATGATGAGATCGGTGGCTACCCCCACCCCGATCACCTGCGCGCTCACGAGATCACAGTCAAGGCGTATCAAAGCTCAGGCGATCCGCAAGCCTATCCGGGCACAGGGCAAGCGTGGGAAGTATCCAAGCTGTACTACGACCGGGCTTTCAACCCGGATAAATATTTTGCCCTGCACAAAGCCTATGAAGCCTCCGGCCAGACCTCGCCTTATGCGGATCGCATTCAGTGGTACGAGTGGTTGCAATCCGGTGAAGACCCGGACGCGTGGCGGTTGACCAAGCACCAGGTCACCACACAGATTCCAGTGGGGAACTACCTGGACCGTCGCGATGCTGCACTACGGGCTCATGCCACGCAGATCGATCCGCACGGGTTCTTCTTCACCCCCCACGACATTGTGCGGGATGCCTGGCCCTGGGAAGACTACGTGCTGATTGACTCGCGCGTACCAACTCACCTGCCCGAAACCGACCTGTTCTCCGGTCTGCGCACCCCCACCCCAGACCAGGCAGATCAGGGAAACGAGGCCTGATGACAACTGCCCTGCAGACCGCGGTCCTGCTGGCCGCTGAGGAATCGAACTTGCGCCCCGGACTCGACCAGGAAGAGGTCACTCCGGGTATTGAAGGGTTTCTGCTGACCTTTCTGATGGTGGCGCTGTCCGTGGTGGTTATCCGCATGATGGTGCGCTCGGTCCGCAAAGTGAAGCTACGTTCCAAAACCGCCGAAGATATGCTGGTGGAGCGAAACCAGCCAAGACTTTCTGAGAAACAACGCCAGCGCCCTGAGATCGACGAGCTCAGCCCTGACCGTCTCGGAATGATGCGCAAGAAGTACCCCGGCTATTTGGACTCGCCTCCGCTCGAGCCACAAGAGCCTGAATCTGGGCGGGACCATCGCTAGAGTTGGGGTATGGACTATCCCGACCTGTTTTATCGACTTTACGAGCGCCGGTTAGCTCAGGGCCTTGACGCCTCCCGTTTGCCCGGGCATATCGGTGTCGTCCTGGACGGCAACCGGCGCTGGGCGAAAGCCGCGGGGGAGCCTACTGCCCGGGGTCACCAAGCCGGTGCCGATAAGATCCTCGAGTTTTTGGGGTGGAGCGCAGAGATCGGGATCCCAATGGTAACTCTCTATATGCTCTCCACCGATAATCTGAATCGGGATGCCTCCGAGCTGAGGTCCCTGGTCGCTATTATTTCCGATACGCTCAAACGGCTGGAAGAAGGCGAAATCAACGGTCGGCCGATCAAAGTCCAACCCGTGGGGTCGACCGAGATTTTGCCAGCATCGCTCTCCGAACAAATCCGTCACCTTACGCGGCGCGGTGCCCAACACAATGAATCCGGGATGCACGTGAACGTGGCAGTCGGTTACGGCGGTCGTCAAGAAATCGTGGACGGGGTCAAAGAGCTTCTAATCGAAGCCGAAGAACAAGGCCAAACCCCCGGTGACGTGGCGGAAAAACTCAGCATCGAAGAAATCTCGAATCGACTGTACACCCGAGGTCTTCCGGACCCCGACCTGGTGATTCGGACCTCCGGTGAACAGCGACTCTCCGGATTTTTGATGTGGCAGTCAGCCTACGCCGAATTTTACTTTTGTGAAGCTCTATGGCCTGATTTTCGGCGGGTTGATTTCCTGCGTGCCCTGCGTGATTATGCCTCACGACAGCGCCGGTACGGGAGTTAAAGCCACAGCTGCGCACCTGCGGGATTCACCGGGAGTTCATGTCCTGGTTAGCTCTTTCTCACTGAATGCCCGTACCCTCTGACTCGTCAGGAAAGGTACGTAACCGAGAGACCTCTTACATTAACGGCAGGAGCTTCCACCGTGTCGCTTACCCCTCCCCGTTCTGTTTCCGTTCCGCAGACCACGGCGGCAGAACACAATATCGACCAAAACCAACAGACCCCAGCATCAGAAACCGAGGTCAGGACTTATCTCCTGGATACCTCGGTTTTGTTGTCTGACCCGCACGCTCTGCTGCGGTTCGCCGAGCACAAAGTCGTGTTACCGATCGTGGTCATTTCTGAGCTGGAGAAGAAACGTCACGACCCGGAACTAGGTTATTTTGCCCGCTCAGCATTACGGTTGTTGGACGATCTACGCGTCCAACATGGGTCGCTAAACCAGCCGGTCCCGCTCAATGACGAAGGCGGTCAACTGGTGGTCGAGCTCAACCACATTTCGGTCGACGTTTTGCCCTATGGCTTCCGTGGCACTGATAACGATTCCCGCATCCTCGCGGTGGCTCAGAACCTCTCTGATGAAGGTGAACGCGTCACCGTCGTGTCCAAAGACCTACCCATGCGTGTCAAAGCCTCCTCCATGGGGCTGGAAGCCGATGAATACCGCAACGAACTGGTCAAATCTTCCGGGTGGACCGGCTTGGACCGCCTGGACGTCACCGACGAGCAGCTCTCCCAGCTTTACTCCGGAGAGAACCTGCTGGATGATCGTGTGGCAGAGATGCCCATCAACACCGGGCTGGTTCTCAACTCCGGTACTGGCTCTGGACTAGGGCGCGTCACCGAAGACCACCAGATTCAACTGGTCAAAGGTGACACCGAAGTCTTCGGCGTGCACGGTCGCTCAGCCGAACAGCGTCTAGCCATCGACCTGCTCAACGATCCCAGTGTCGGGATTGTTTCGCTGGGCGGTCGCGCCGGCACCGGTAAGTCGGCGCTGGCACTGTGTGCAGGTTTGGAAGCAGTGTTGGAACGTGGCGACCACCGCAAGGTCGTGGTCTTCCGTCCGCTCTACGCAGTGGGCGGACAGGACCTGGGATACTTGCCCGGTTCAGAGGGTGAGAAGATGTCTCCGTGGGCCCAGGCGGTCTTTGACACCCTCGGAGCGTTGGTGTCTCCGACCGTGATGGATGAAGTCATCGAGCGCGAATTACTTGAGGTTTTGCCCTTGACTCATATTCGCGGCCGGTCTCTGCACGAGTCGTGGGTGGTGGTCGATGAGGCCCAATCATTGGAGCGCAATGTGCTACTCACGGTGCTGTCCCGGATCGGGCAGAACTCCAAAGTCGTGCTGACCCATGACGTAGCGCAGCGCGATAACCTGCGTGTGGGCCGTCACGACGGTATTGCTGCAGTTGTCGAGACGCTGAAGGATAACCCGTTATTCGGCCACATCACGCTGACCCGTTCGGAGCGCTCACCGATTGCAGCGCTGGTGACTGAACTACTTGAAGACCGCATGCACTAAGCCCCGGGCCGCAGCCCCACACATCGTACACAAGCCAGGCAGGTCAGGACACGATACGTCGGGCCTGCTTGGCTTCTTTTAACGCCTTGCGTTCAGCCCGGATATCTTTGGTGAGCGTCAGCGCGGCCACGATGCCGGCAATCACCCCGCCCAGGTGTCCTTGCCAGGACACACCTGCCTGCGGGAACAATCCCCATACCAGTCCGGCATAGCCGATAATCGTGATCACCGAGATCAGCATGGCCCAGAATTTACGGACCAAGATGCCGTAGATCATCAAGAACGCGGCATAACCGTAGATCACCCCGGACGCGCCAGTATGCACCGAGTTGGAACCGCCGATCAGCCACGTGATGACACCGGAAATCAGCCAAATCTGAAGGGTCACCTGACCATACTTGCGCGTGATCACCGCCAGGAGTGTGCCCAGGATGATCCAGGGCACCGTATTGGAGAGCAGATGAGAAAAACTAAAGTGCAGCACCGGAGCGGCGACAATCCCGACCAACCCCTCGAGACTGCGTGGTTGAATACCGGCGGCATTCGATAATGCATACCCGGTGACGGCGTTGATGATCTGCAAAACCCACATGACCGCCAGCGGCACCAAGACCGGGGCCCACGCCCACAGAATGCGACGGGTTAGGGAATTGTCATCGCTGGACTGCTCGCGTGACTCGGCGGATTCATCTGTACGGGAACGAAAAAGGGCCATAACCGGTCCGATCCTTCAGGGGACAACAAAGGGTAGGTGAGTTTCTAGTGTCCAGTCTACTGAGAACTCCCTACCAGTCAGCTGTGGCGAGATACCCACAGGGGGCGCACTCGCGCTCGTGAGACCGCATGTCTCTTCGGTATGCTCGCAACTGTGTTCAGCCTGCTGTCGGAAATGACCTTCTCAGCCCACACCCCGGGGTTCGTGTGGCTGTGCTGTGTCATCGCGATGCTGATCTATGTGGTCAGCTGCATCGTGTTGTTCACGGTTGATGTGCGGCAACACCGGCTACCCAACGGGTGGACTGCGACCTTGGCCATCGGTGCAGTGGCCTTCTTAGGCGTGAGCACGTTGATCGCTCCGCAGGATTCTGTAGCCCATGGCAGACTAGCCACGATGGTCGTGGGCTTGTTCGGATATCCCGCGGTGATGTTTGTGTTGCATCTGATCACCCGGGGTGGCTTGGGCATGGGGGATGTGAAACTTGCCGCCGGGCTGGGCGCCTATACCGGTTTTGTCGGCTGGGAAGCCACGGTGGTGGCGCTAGTGTTGGGCTTCGTGTTGGGTGGCCTCATTTCCCTGGTTGCGGTGGTGTTCACCTCGGCGACCTGGGCCTCACGCATTCCGTTCGGGCCAGCGATGATCCTCGCAGCCACCTTCGCTTTGCTGGGATAAATGTCACCTGGTGCTCCAGAGGCGATGTGTTCTAGCACGAACACCGGTTCTGATCCTAGAGTGGAGATCACGTCCACCGACGCCTGTCGGGTCCACTATTCCGATGACCGACTTTTTGGAGGGTTGCCATCATGTCATCAGCTCTTTCTGCTCTGTTCGATGACCTGAAAGACATCGTTGCCCAACGTACTGAGCTCTCAACACCTGCACCGCAACCCTGAACTGAGTATGCAGGAACACGACACCGCCAACACTATTGACAAAGAGCTCTCCGACCTGGGGTTGGAGACACAGCGTATTGGTGGCACGGGAGTGGTGGCGGTCATCACGAACGGCCCGGGTCCGACCGTGCTGGCCCGGGCAGACATCGACGGACTACCGGTGACCGAGAACACCGGGTTGGATTACACCTCGGAACGCGAGGGCGTGATGCACGCCTGCGGTCACGATATGCATATGGCCACGTTGTTCGGAGCCATCGATGTGCTACTCCAACACCGCGATGCCTGGTCCGGAACCTACATCGCCCTCTTCCAGCCTGGAGAAGAAAAAGCCGCAGGAGCCAAAGCCATGGTTGAAGACGGCCTGGTCGACAAGATCCCGACCCCCGATGTGTGCTTTGGGCAGCACGTGATGGTTTTTGAAGCCGGACATATCGGCGTCGTTGCCGGCCCGGTCATGTCGGCCGCCGATTCGGTGAAGATCACCGTCCACGGTCGAGGCGCCCACGGATCCTTGCCCCAAAACTCCATCGACCCGGTCGTGATCGCCGCGACGATCGTGTTGCGTTTGCAGACCTTGGTCTCGCGGGAGATCTCCCCCTCCGACTTTGGTGTGGTGACCGTCGGCGCGCTCAACGCTGGGTCCAGTGCCAACATCATTCCTGATAAAGCCGAGCTCCGTCTTAATCTGCGCACCTACGACAGTGCGGTGCGTGACAAACTGGTGGCCGGCATCGATCGTATTGTACAGGCCGAATGCGAGGCTGCTGGAGTTGAGAAAGAACCGGAGATTGAATACTACGACCAGTTCCCGCTGACCACCAACGACGAGAGCCTGACCGAGCGAGTGGCTGAGGCCTTTGAGCAGGTCTTTGAGGATGGTCAGGTGTTCCGTAGCGCGCGGGTGCCGGCCTCGGAGGACTTCAACATCATCCCTGATGCCTTCGGAGTGCCGTATCACTACTGGCAACTTGGTGGCACCGACCCGAAGCTATTTCGCTCGAGTCTCGAAAACGGCACGTTGGTCGAAAACATCCCGGTCAACCACTCACCGGGTTTCGCTCCGGTCATCGATCCCACGCTGGAAGCTGGCATCAAGGCGCACCTCGCAGCTGCGTTGACCTATTTGGGACAGGACCAAGCCCCCCAAAGCTAGCGGATCGATCGTGTTCCCCCTCTCGTTCTGAACGTCGTGACGCGGTTATGCTCCATGGCGTGAACTTTACTCCAGAGACGGCCGTTTCGGTCTCACAGATTGTCGTCATGCTACTCGTCGCAACGATGCTGGGCCCTTGGGCCAAACAGGTCTTAGCACCGCAACGACGCCACCGGAGGCATCGGTGGTTGCAGGTGACCTCGTGGCTGTCCTACTTCTCGAAGGTTTTTGCGCTGTTTGGCTTGCTGATCAACATGCAGGCGGTGTCATTGCTGTTGGTCGCGCTATCCCACATGGGCGTATTTGCGCTCGCACAGCCTGATACCGCCGGGAGGAGACGTCCTCGGCGTGCGCTGATCAGCCAGTAGGAACTCCACAGGCCCCGGAGCAGTAACGCTGTAGCGAACTGTTCGGAGCCTGCGGTGGTTGGTACGTGGTGATCTCGGGACGATCCTGGTCCCGGGGAGCTTACTCGCCGGGGTGGGTCATCGACATCAAATCCAGGGCCTCGTCGAGCTGTTGTTCGGTAACGTCACCTCGGTCCACATAGCCCAGGGCAATAACGGCTTCACGCACGGTGACCTTTTCGTTCACGGCGTGCTTGGCGATCTTGGCAGCTGCTTCGTAGCCGATCAGCTTATTCAGCGGGGTCACGGTCGACGGGGACGCACCAGCCAAGAAGGCAGCGCGCTCAACGTTGGCCTGAATGCCAGCAATCATCTTCTCCGCCATGACCTTCGCAGAGTTGGACAGCAGCCGAATGGACTCCAGCAGGTTCGCTGACATGACCGGGATACCCACGTTGAGTTCGAACGCACCGTTGGTAGCAGACAGCGACACAGTGGTGTCGTTACCGATCACCTGCGCGCACACCTGGATGACAGCCTCACAGATCACGGGGTTGACCTTGCCCGGCATGATGGAGGAACCCGGTTGAAGGTCCGGGATCGCGATTTCGCCCAGACCGGTGTTGGGGCCCGATCCCATCCAGCGCAGGTCGTTGTTGATCTTCATCAGCGAGTAGGCGATATTGCGCAACTGTCCGGAGGCTTCCACCAGGCCGTCACGGTTGGCTTGAGCCTCGAAGTGGTTGCGAGCCTCGGTGATGGGCAGACCGGTTTGTTCCACTAAGAGCTCGATCACGCGCTGGGAGAAGCCCTTCGGGGTGTTGATCCCGGTACCGACGGCAGTACCGCCCTGGGGAACCTCGGCTACTCGGGGTAGCGAGGCGTCGATACGCTCGATGGCGTAGCGCACCTGAGCGGCATAGCCACCGAATTCCTGGCCCAAAGTCACCGGGGTGGCATCCATCAGGTGCGTCCGACCGGACTTGACGACCTCGGCGAATTCTTCAGCCTTGGTTTCGAGCGAGCTGGCCAGGATGTCCAAGGCCGGCTTGAGGTCGTTGATCAGCGCGCCGGTAACGGCGACGTGCACCGAGGTGGGGTAGACGTCGTTGGAAGACTGGGAGGCGTTGACGTGGTCGTTGGGGTGAACCTCGGTGTCCGAACCGGCCTCGGCCAGAGCGCGGGTGGCCAGAGTAGCGATGACCTCATTGGTGTTCATGTTTGAGGAGGTTCCGGAACCGGTCTGGAAGACATCGACCGGGAAGTGGTCGTCGTGTTCACCGGCAATGACCTGATCGGCTGCGGCAATGATGGCCTCGGCACGCTCGGCGTCGAGCACACCCAGTTCCTGATTGGTGCGGGCAGCGGCTTTTTTGACCTGCGCCAGGGCGTAAATGTTCTGCGGTTCGATCGGCTTGCCCGAAATCGGGAAGTTCTGCACGGCCCGCTGGGTCTGGGCTCGATACAGCGCGTTGATGGGGACTTGAACCTCACCCATGGTGTCGTGTTCAGTGCGGTACTGTTGCTGGTCGTTGTGCTGTTCGGTCATTGGTTGTGTCCTCTCTGACTGATCTGACGGATGTGACGGATCGAAGGGGGCCTGGAGTGGGGACGGTGGGGCTTAGGCAGTGACAGGTCCTAGCGTATCGCCGACCTGCACGGTGCCGTCGGCTAGCGAATAGGTCAGGGCCATCACCGCGGTGCGACCGGCTTCCACGGCCTCGGCCACCACCCGGTTGGAGTCAACCAGCCGATGGACCATCTGGTCGGTGTGTTCTAGCACGGTGCCGTCGACGTCGGTGATGCCGGCCTGGCGGGCCGCCATGACCGATGGCGTGATGCGCTCGACCAAAGAACGCAGAAAGCCACCGGGGACGGTGCCGGACTCATAGGACTCCACGGCGGTGGTGACTGCACCGCAAGAGTCGTGGCCCAGCACCACGATCAGCGGTATATTGAGCACCCCAACACCGAATTCCAATGAACCCAGCACGGCATCGTCGATGACTTGCCCGGCGGTGCGAATCACGAATACATCGCCGAGACCGACATCAAAAATAATCTCGGCAGCCAACCGCGAGTCAGCGCATCCGAAAATGATCGCAATGGGTTCTTGAGAGGTGGCCAGCTCTTGGCGACGGGCAGCATTCTGGTGCGGGTGGGTGACTTGTCCGGAGACGAACCGGGCGTTGCCGTCTTTGAGCGCCTGCCATGCCTGATCAGGGGTCAGTGTAGCGTTGGCGTCCTCGGTGGGGGTATCGGTCATGCGTCAGCCTCCTGGGGCGGGGTAGCAGTGGATGGTGCGGTAGCCGAGGTCTTCTCCACGGCGACCTCACGGTCTTCGATCAATGTTGCGGTCAGCTGCGATAACTGGTCGTCGGGTAGCGAACCTGACACCACGAGGGTGACCGGTTCGGTGGCCTTCGGGTCGGGGACCTCCCCAACTAAGTAGGTGTGTCCATCTTCTGCATAGTAGACCTCGAAGGGATAGTTCAAGATTTCTGCAGCACCCTGGGGCTCGCCACTTTTGACCCGGTCATCAATCCACAACTCTCCAGCCCCAGCCGCCTGATCGACGCCAAAAAATTCGTCGTCGTCGCTGGAGTACCCCACCGACCAGTAGGGTGTGTCATCATCGGCAGAGGGATTGTGCCAGCGGGCGTAGTTGGCCGACCAGTCCTCGGGAAGTTCGGGAATGACAGGATCAAAGCTGGCCACACTGCTGGCCTCGGACGCGGTGGCTGCGACGTCAATGTCCAGGTCGTAATCGCCACCTTGGCGCGGGTTAAAAGCGATCACAATACCGACCACGACCAGCGTGATTAACACCGAATAGGCGATTCCCTGAATATTTTGACGCATCCGCTGCGACTGAGATTTCGTGACCCGCGGTTTGGGCGCCTCCACGGGTTGCTCGGATGCCCCAGCGGGGCGGGACTGGTCTTGGCGCTCAGAACTCACCCCTCCATTCTGCCAGCAATGCGGACCGAGGGGTGGCTAGCTTACGACGCGGCGAGTGTGACCGACGGTGGCATCGAGGACGACGGACTACGATAGAAGAACATCTACACGAGCCATCATTCGGCTCACCGAACATGATCCACAGCTGGGAGCGCACTATGACGAGCGAAGACATTGGCACCACCGACCCGACACGCCCGGACCGAAACTTGGCAATGGAGCTGGTCCGGGTCACCGAGGCCGCCGCGATTGCTGCCAGTCATTGGGTGGGCTACGGAGATAAGAACCGTGCCGATGGCGCCGCGGTCGACGCGATGCGCGCCTTCATGGACACCGTGAACATGCGTGGCACCGTGGTGATCGGTGAAGGTGAGAAAGATGAAGCCCCGATGCTGTACAACGGCGAAGAGGTCGGCGACGGTTCTGGCGCTGAAGTTGACGTGGCGGTGGACCCCATCGACGGCACCCGGCTGACTGCGATGGGATACAACAACGCGTTGTCGGTGTTTGCCGTGGCAGAGCGGGGTACTATGTTTGACCCCTCGGCAGTGTTCTACATGGAAAAGATGATCGTCGGACCTGAGGCTGCTGAAATGGTGGACTTGCGTCTGCCGGTTAAACAGAACGTGCACCTGTTGTCCAAGGCCCTGGATAAGCCGGTCTCACAACTCAATATCTGCGTATTGGATCGTGGCCGTCACGAGGGTCTTGTGCGAGAAATTCGTGAAGCTGGTGCTCGCGTGAAGTTCATTATGGACGGCGACGTGGCCGGCGGTATCGCCGCGGCCCGGCATAACACCGACGTGGATATGATGCTCGGCATTGGTGGCACCCCGGAAGGCATCATCACTGCGTGCGCGGTGAAGGCCATTGGCGGAATGATTCAGGGCCGGCTAGCTCCCACCGATCAAGCCGAGCGCGAGAAAGCACGTGAATACGGCCATGACCTGGATCGGGTGCTGACCACCAATGATTTGGTGTCATCCGATAACTGCTATTTCGCGGCCACAGGCATCACCGATGGTGACCTGTTGCGTGGTGCTCGGTACTACCGGGACCGGGTTGAGACCCAGTCGATCATCATGCGCTCAACGTCCGGAACGGTGCGCATCGTTGAAGCAGAGCACCGGCTGGATAAGTGGAATAAGTGGGTGCCGGCGCCAGAGCGCTAAACGTGGGCGCTAACTCCGCGCGGTGGGCACGCCAGTGGCAAAGACCGTGGAGTTCACGGATTGGGCGACCATCGATACCGGGGCTCCGGCTGCGTGGGAAGCGCTGGCGTGCGGGAGCACGGCCGCCTGACCGGGGTTGAGCTCCAGCTGGCGGGTTCCACTGGAGAGCACCACTGACCCGGCGGTGCAGACCAGGATCACCGGCTGGGCGAGGTCCGGGACCGAGACAGTGGCCGGATCGAGAGTTAAACTGAGGTTCTCGGTCTCGAAATCAGCGCGAAGCACGCAGAATTCCTTGACCGGTGGGCACAGCGAGCTGAGCGTAATGCCTGTGGCGAGGTCGGTGTTGGCACGTTCATCACGGGGGTAGACCAGTGGTTCACCCACCGGCGCATAGTCGAGCATGGTATCGAGCTGGTCTCGGTCAATATGCTTGTTGGTCAGCCCACCACGCACGACGTTATTCGAGGCAGCCATGACTTCTAGCCCGAGTCCTTCCACATAGGCGTGGAGTTGCTGCGCGGCGAGGAAGATGGCCTGTCCCGGGGCCAGTTGTACTCGGTTCATCAGCAACGTGACCAACACGCCCGGGTCTCGGGGGAAGAAGTCCGCTACCAAGGCGGCGGTATCGAGGCTTTGGTCATCCCGACGAAGTTGTTCGGCGTGATGGATGACTTGGATCACTCGTTCGACCCACCCGGATTCGGGATCGACCCAGGGTCCGGAAGGGTCCAAGAGCAAGTGTAGGGCTTGCCGGATGTTGCCACCGCTAAGAAGCAAGGAAATCCGGGCCAGGGCTGCTGAGAGGTCGGTGGTGACCTGCTCGTGGTGTTCTGCTTCGGCCTCGGCCAGACGCTGGAAAGAATAGGAGGCCTGCACCGGATCCCGGAAACCACACAGGGCGACGAAATGTGTGAGTGCGATCAGCATTTCAGGTTTGTGCTGATCATCCTGGAAACACCGGCGCGGGTCGGATAGCGCGATACCGGCGGCGTTTTCTCGGGCGAAGCCCTCGCGAGCCTGCTGTTGGTTGGGGTGAGCCTGCAACGACAGGGGCTGGGCGGCTGCCAAGAGCTTTGTAAGAAAGCCAAGCTCTCCGATGATCTCGGTCAGCGGGACCGTGGGGTGTTCCTGACCTTGCGGGGCTGAGTCGAAAGGATTGAGATCGTGCTCGTCGATGTGCACAGCGGAGATCCCGGACGGGTGGGTGCCGAACCACATCTCAGCTTCGGGTCGCCCGGTGGGTTCGCGGGATTGCAGGTCCGCTAGCAAAGTGACTGAGCCCCAGTCGTAGTCTTTCAGAGTGCCCTGAAGCGCGAAGAACGCAGGGGCGGGCGAGGTCTGTGTGTGGGAAGTCATGAAATCACCGGTGTCCTAGTCCCCGGGGTGGCAGTACTGGTTGGTGGAGGAAGCTTCCTCCAGGATCGCGGTTTGTCCGGCATCATCGGCTTGCATCAGAAATTCTTCGGTGAGCGGTTCACCATTGGGTTGCTTGGGCGGTTCTGGCCAGTCCTCGGAGTCTTGCGAGGTGGCGCCACCACGTTCCCGCCCGGTGATCTCATCACCTTCAATATCGGTGGGAATGTGCACCGGGACAGGGGCCAGATGCGTTGCCAGGGGAGTGATATGGGTACCGGTCGCCGCGTTGAGCGGAGTGCCGTCCTCAGCCACAAGGGAACCTACCCGCTGATGAATCTGATCGAAATCAGGATAGGTGGAGAACTGGTTGCCTTGTTCGCCGAAGTCGGGCGCACCAATCGTGAGACGTTTCAAGGGTAGCTTCTGTGACTGGGCGCCGAGGTTCAAGAACGTACCCAGCTGTTGACCGGGCAGATCGGTTTCGACGATCTGTTCGCCGGCGCTCAGAATGTCTTGGAATTTCGTCAAGAGTGTTGGCAGATCAAATTGGGCGAGCATCGCCTGTTGGATACATTGCTGACGCCGGATTCGAGAATAGTCCGAAGAATATTTACGCGATCGTGTATAAGCCAGCGCGTCATCACCGGAGAACGTGTAGGTTCCCGGACCCCACCAGATATTGCCCCATTGTCCGGTATCCGGGCGGGTACCGCGGTGAATGACCCAGCCGCCGGAGGTCACCGTGACCCCGCCCATGGAATCAATGAGTTGGGCGAAACCGTCCATATCGAGCATGATGTAGCCCTGAACCTCCAGGTTGAGAATGCCGCTGGCCGCATCCTTCATCGCTTCAGCGCCTGGATCGTCAGCGTTGGGGTAGAGGTCGGCGTGATTGTTGGTCACATCGGTGTACAACGCGTTGATGATGCACTCATCGCCACAGTCGAATCCGTTGGGGTAGACGTCCCAGAGCGGAGAACCCTCCCGGAACTGCGCGTTCTGGAAGTTGCGCGGAATGGAGAACAAAATGATCTGACCGGTTTCGGCATTGATGGAGGCGACCGAAATGGAATCGGGCCGTAGACCGGCGCGCCCCTCACCGGCGTCTGCACCCATGACCAGAAAATTATAGCGCCCATCGACCGGGGCCAACGCCGGGCCGGAGGCGAAGATATTGCCGATGGTGGTTCGGGAAGAGTTCACGATCAACGCGGCAGCGAACATGGACCCTGAGGTCAGCAACATCGCCAGGGTGGTCACCACAGCCACGATGGGTTTCATTCCCGGCGCTAAGGCACGTAGGCCAATGATGGAAAAAGTTGAGATCCACAGCACGAGCCACACCAGACCTAAGAAGGTCAGCACGACCACCAAGAGCAGCTGAGCGGAGGGATAGCTGAGGATGTGAAGCAGGAAGCCTCGCGCAAACAGAGCTAAAAGCGCGGTGACCACAATTAACGCCCACACGGCAACAGTCACGCCCAATCCGAAGCGCCCCAATTTTCGACGCCCAGTAATCGACTGCGCGCCACCAGGGACAAAAATGGTCAGCGCGATCATGATGAAAGCGCGTTTGGTGCGTTGTTTCCAAGTTCCAGCAGAGACGTCAACGAGAGCATCGTCGCTGCGATAGCCCTCGAATTGGGCTTCGAAGCGCTCATAGCGTTCACGCCGGGCAGCAGCTGATTCCTTAGCAACTCCGCGTTGAGTAGCGGTAGGGCGGGGAGGGGGAGGCGTCATAGTACTACCGGAGTTTAGTCGTTGGTAACAGACCTACGGTGGTATGTGAGGTGGCGAGTTTAGGTCGTCGGGCGAGTTTAGGTCGTCGCTTGCCCAGCGTTACCAGGACGGTCAGCCAAAGTTGAGCGCAAACGCTGGCCTTTGGCATGAGCCGCATCGCGCAACTCGGCGGAGAAGGTGTGCAGCCGGTCACGCAGAGCTTGTGCTGTCTCGGCATCGTGGTGCGAAGCCCCCAGGATGCGGGCAGCCAGTAATCCGGCGTTGCGTGCTCCGTTGATCGAGACGGTGGCCACCGGAATCCCAGCGGGCATTTGCGCGATGGACAATAATGAGTCTAGCCCTTCTAGGGACTTGAGCTTCACCGGTACGCCAATAACGGGTAGCACCGTGGTCGAGGCCAACATTCCGGGCAGGTGCGCTGCTCCGCCGGCTCCGGCGATCAGCACTTCGAGCCCATTGGCTTCTGCCTGGGTGCCGTATGCGATCATTTCGTGTGGCATCCGGTGTGCGGAAACGACATCGGCCTGATAGCTGACCCCCAGTTCTTCGAGAACTTGGGCCGCCTCCTGCATGACCGGCCAATCTGAGTCCGAACCCATCACCAAGCCCACGCGAGGAGCCGTACCACCGTGTGGTTGCGGTGCTGTGGTTTGGGCGGTGCTGTGCTGTTCAGGATGGTCGGATGAAACCATGAGCCAGAATATCCTTATCTATCCGGAAGTTCGTCTGTTGCCGGCTCGGAGCCGTCGCGGATGATGGCCGCGGTGCGTTCGGCGATGCGACGGGCATCGTCTAAGGAACGCTGCGGGTTCGTCAGGACGTTGACATGGCCCACTTTACGCCCAGGACGTACCGATTTGCCGTAGGCATGGATCTTCGCCTGCGGATAGCGTGTCATCGCAGTATTGAAAGCACCGTAAAGGTCTTCGTTCGCCCCGCCTAGGTAGTTTTTCATCACCGTGAATTCAGCCACCGGCGTGGTTGACCCGAGAGGCAGATCCAGTATCGCGCGTAAGTGCTGTTCGAACTGGCTGGTTGTGGCTCCATCCATGGACCAGTGCCCGGAATTATGGGGCCGCATTGCCAACTCGTTAATCGAGAAACCCGACTCAGAATGGGGGTCCTCGAACATCTCCACAGCCAACATGCCGGTCACGCCCAGTTGCTCGGCAATAGTGACAGCCGCCTGCTGAGCTGCGCTAGCGATGGTCTGGTCAAGGTTCGGGGCCGGTGCGGTCACCAGATCACAGACCTCATTGGTCTGGATGGATTCCACCACCGGGTAGGGGGCGGTTTCTCCGCTGGGCCGACGCGCTACCTGAGCGGAGAGCTCCCGGGTAAATTCCACACAGTCTTCGACCAACAGTGCGTCGAAGGGCAGGTCAAACCAGTTAGCGCTTTCGTGAGCGTCCTCTGCACGGCGAATCAGACGCACACCTTTACCGTCGTAGCCACCGCGCGGGGTCTTTAATATCACCGGGTACCCAATGGACTGCGCTGCGGAAATCAGTTCCTCCACGTTGGATACGGCCCT
This sequence comes from Auritidibacter sp. NML120636, assembly GCF_003185945.1. Lineage (NCBI taxonomy): Bacteria > Bacillati > Actinomycetota > Actinomycetes > Micrococcales > Micrococcaceae > Auritidibacter > Auritidibacter sp. NML120636. Next base: position 109,479 of record NZ_QHLO01000006.1, on the reverse strand, counting down.
GTATGCCGGTTGTGGCAGGCCTAAGGCCGTCATTTTCCGGCGCATAGCCAATTTGTCTTGGGCATAAAGCAATGCGTCAGGGCCGGGGTGAAGCGCGACACCCTCAGCCTGCAGGGTCCGGAGGTGCTCACTGGGGACATGCTCGTGGTCAAAGGTCAGCACATCCACAGATCCTGCGAAACGTCGCAACGTGTCCAGATCGTGATAATCACCCACGGTGGACCGACAAGCAGCTGTGGTGGCGCTGACGCCCTCAGCTTCAGCAAGAACGTGTAATTCGATTCCTAACTCAATGGCGGGTGGGGCCATCATACGGGCCAACTGTCCGCCGCCAACTACGCCAATCTTCGGAAAACTCACCCTCTTAGGGTACCCACTTCTGGTGCGGTAGCGTGAAATTCAGGAATTTGGCAGGTGAAGGTACTAGAGTATCGACGTTATTCAGCAGCCCACCTTGGCTTCACCTATCGACGCACTCAAACCAAGGAGAGACAAACACGATGTTGTCCAGCCTCTACCAGCGCATTCGAGGTCTGGTGGCCTTGCTGTGGCGCGAGGTTGCCAAATTCGGTGTGGTGGGTGGCATCGGATTCTTTATTGACACCGGTGTGTTTATCTGGCTGATATCAGGACCAATGGAGGGGTCCAACACCAAAGCCAAACTGGTGGCCACTGCGGTGGCCACCGTGTTCTCATGGGTTGCGAACCGCTACTGGACCTTCCGACACCGGCGACAGTCCAACGTGGCGCGTGAGCTGGTGCTCTTCCTGGTGATGAACGCTATCGGTGCGGGTATTCAAGGCGCGTGTGTGTTCATCGCCGACTACCTGTTGGGCGTCAACTCTGCCTTCGGGCTGGTCATCGCCGGTAACGTTATCGGGTTGTTCTTTGGCACCGTTTTCCGGTTCTTTGCCTACCGCTTCTGGGTGTTCAGCGAAACCGTCGAAGCCGACCCCGCCTTTTCCGATGACGAAGTCCTGATCGGCTCGCGCAGCGGAGACACCCCTGCAGACAACGCCAGCACCCCGCAGACGTCCTCGTCTGGTGGAGCCCGCGGGACTAACGGGACAAACGTTGCTCGGCCAGAATCTGATTAACGAGCCGCTGATCCTCAGGGGCTTGTAGCGAGCTGAGTCCGAGCAACACCACCACCCCGTGGTGACTCCATGCGTGCAGGATAGCTTCGACCAGCTGGCGTGAGCACCGTAGCCCGTCGGTGGCAATTAGCACCCCACCGGTGACTAACTCCACGCGGGAGCTCAAGCCGGCCTGGGACAACTCCCGCGAGAGAGCAACCGGATCCATGGGGGGTTGCCAGGCAGAAAGGATATTCTGGGGCGGATAAGTCGGCTGATCGGGCTGAGCGAGCACCTCTTGGTCAACCGAGATTAAGGACGGATCGTCGTCGGCGCTAGCACCTACCACAAAGATCTCAGCTGAGGTATCTAACCACCGCTGGGGGCGGTCTGTGATGACCAAATCTGGCTGGTCACCGGTCTCAGCAGACTCACCCAATACGCCATGGTCAATCGGAGCGGGATATGCCAATGTTACGTGGCGTTGATGGAACAGGGCCCCGAAGACTAAACACGTTGTGAGCCAATCAACCGGTAGGTCAATGACACACGTGTGATGCGGATCGTCGCATCCAGTAGCACTCAACAGGTTCGCGACTTTATGTACCCAGTTCATGGCCACCGTTCCTGAGAGTTCGGTGCGAACTGTCTTAGAATTAGCTGAGGAATCAGGGCCCGGATCAGGTGTCGCACTGGTCGCATAATCGACAATGACGGGGGTAGGTCTATGGGCCAATTCGGCGAAAAGATCGTCCTGGTCACCTAGCGGGTCTCCCGGTATAGAGCCGGACGAAAACAACGATGTTATCGATACCACGATCACTGCCCTTTCACGGCAAACACCTTGAGATTTGGTTTCTTCTCACGCCGGATCTGCAGTTAATTGTAACTTGACCTCAGGGAGTTACAACGGTGTAATTAGAGGAAATACGACGTAGAGAAAGTGGCCCTACCGGTCTGATCTACGGCTTGGCGCTTCCCGTGCTTCACATCGTTATGGTGGTCAGCTCTGCTGGACGAGCTGTGGTCCTGTTGTGGATAGGTTCCACCTTGCCAGAGCTGTCGGTGACCTCGGGTGAGCCACGCCGTGACCGACGGGTCGGTCATGATGAAAGGAACCTGAAGGTATGGACAACGCACAACGGCAGGAAGAATCCCGCCGCGGCGCACAGCATCGGGGGTCAGCCTCGCGTGCCGTGCCATCAGACTGGTTTCTCGACCCGGCCGATCCAGATGCGGCCGAAGCGATCGAGGCGAGCCTCGACGATCAGGCCACCGCTTTTTTGGCAGCCCACGAAGCTCTCGAGGATCTTGACGAGCAACAACAAGCCGACCTGGAGGCTGGCCAGTCTCATAATGTCACAGCTCTACACTCCGTTCCGACCGCCCCGCAGAAACAGGCGCCTTCCTCAGGGGTACAAAGCATCTGGCTGGGCTTGCCCGGCTTCGGTGACACTGCCGATGACGGCGAGCTGGCCTGGCAGGCCGATGCGCTATGTGCTCAAACAGACCCGGAAGCCTTCTTTCCCGAAAAAGGTGGGTCAACGCGCGATGCCAAACGCGTCTGCGCCCAATGCACGGTGCGCCAAGAATGCCTGGACTACGCCCTAGCTCACGATGAACGCTTTGGGATCTGGGGCGGAATGTCAGAACGCGAACGGCGCCGGTTGCGTAAGAAAATGTCCTCGTAGTTCCCATTATCGTGCCTACACCCCACGTCACCGCTGTCGTTTTAGCTCAAACCATCACCGGTGGTCTGCCCGAAACTGTCGCTTCCGTCCTGGGACAGCATCGGGTTCCCGACCAGCTGGTGGTGGTCACCTCGGCAACTGTCGACGCTGAGGAGCTCGACCGTGTCAATGTCTTATGTATTGATGCGGACATGGACTGGCACCATCTGATCCACCCCGACCCCTCGTCCACGTCGCTGGCGACGGCGTTGCGCAATCTCCCCAAGAACGGCCAGGTAGGAGAACCGGGCGAGCAACAGTCTGATTGGCTGTGGCTGATGACCAACTCGACCGTGGCTCAACCCAACGCGCTGCAAGCGGTGCTGAACGAAACGGAAGTCTCGCCTTCGGTGTATATTGCCGGGGCGAAACAGGTCGCCTTTGAGGACCCGCGCCAGCTTCACGACGTGGGCCTGACCGTCTCCACCCGGGGTGAGACCTACACGCTGGTGGAACCCGGTGAATTAGACCAGGGCCAGTATGACGACCGGTCTGATGTCTTTGCCGTCTCGGTGCCCGGCATGCTAGTTCGGGCAGATATCTGGAACAAACTCGACGGTTTTGACCGCCTCAGCCCCGCGTTGTCTCGCGGAGTAGATCTCTGCTGGCGGGCCCGGCTGGCTGGTGGTCGCGTCGTGGTGGTTCCCTCGGCGGTGATCGAGAACTTCGACGACGACCAGATTCTGCAACGAATTGAAGCGATCAACGAACGTCGCCAGCACCAGGCCGAGCAGGACCAGTCTGACCAAGGGCAATCCGAACAAGACCACGTCGAACAAGACCCCACCTCAACGTCAACGATGACCGTGCCGATGCCCGACAGCCCGGGGGTGGCCGAATACCAAGAGTCGGCAACCTGGTTGCGCATCAAACACTGCCCCGGTGCCACCCTGATTGTGCTGTGGCTGTGGGTGCTGATCTCTAGTTTCGGTATTTTGCTCGGCTCTCTGGTCGTGAAAGCGCCCGGCGTGGGCTTTGACCGTTTCCGCGGGATCTGGCGCGCCGGAAGTCACCCGATCCGGCTGGCTCGCTCCATCTCGCGGGCGGCCGAAACCCGCACAATGAGCCTCTCGGCCGTCGATGACCTCCGGGCAGATTCTGCCGAAATTCGCAACTTCCGCCGTTCGCTGCTCGCAGAAGACGAACCTGAGTTCACCATCGGTGACGGTACCGGCTCCACCAGCGCGCCAGCGCAAGACGAACCCACCGGCGGGCACGACGAATTCGTCGCACTGGCCACCCCCGAGCGCAACTGGGTCGGGCTCGGTGCGGTCGCTTTGCTTCTTGGTTTGGGTGCGCTCAGCCTGATCGGGTTGCGTGCCTTTTTTGGCACACCGGCCCTGAGCGGCGGGTCCTTAGTGCCGGTGACAGCCGGCATCACCGAGCTGATCGACACCGGTTTCGCCGCCTTCGCGCCCGTTGCCGCCGGTGCGTCCGGCTATACGGGTCCCTCCATCTGGATTCTGGTGTTGCTGGCCCTAACCGGCTCGGCCTCCATCGCCGTAACGGCCCTGATGATGTTAGCGATGCCACTGTCCGGTATCGCCGCTTGGGCCATGGCTGGGGCGATCACCCGACGCCGGGGCGCCCGCGTGGTGATCGGACTGTTTTGGGGGCTTGCACCCACTTTGTTGATCTCCCTCGGACAGGGCCGGTTCTTCGCTGTTGTGGCCCACCTGCTCTTGCCGTTGCTCGTGCTGGCCGTCATCCGCGCCACCGGTTCCGCCAGGCCCCGCCGGGCGCCGTCACTGATCGGAGCCTCCGCCAACCCCGATGTGAGGACCGTGACCTCTCGCCCCGGATTTGGCGGGGCATTATCCTGGACCGCATCCGGCTGGGTGGCGATCCTGATGGCGCTGATTACCGCCGCTGCACCGGTGTTGCTCCTACCCCTCGTGCTGATCGTGGTCCTGCTGGCATCCTTTGTGGGCACCCGTGGCAAAACGCTGTGGTGGACCCCGCTACTAAGCCTGTTACTGATGGTCCCGGTGCTCTTCACGCAGTGGAATAATCTGCGCGCGATCTTCGCCGATCCCGGTGTACCCCAGGGCTATCTGCCTGCCAACCTTCTGGAACAGCTCCTGGGTTTCCCCGAAGCCCTAGACCCCCACGGCGGAGTCGCCAGCCTGCCCTGGTTGAGTGACTGGTTACCGCAGATCCCGTGGGCCGGGGTTATCGTGGCGGTGATCAGCCTGCCGGTGCTACTCTTGGCGATCTGCGGTGCCTTCCACCGTGGTGTCAGCGGTGTTCATGCGCGCGTGGGATTGCTGATCGCTGCCGCTGGGTTGCTGACCGGTTGGTTGGCGACCACGGTTCCCGTCTCGGTGGATAGTGCGGGAACCCCGGTATTGATATACAGCGGCACCGCCGTCTCGTTGACCGGAGTCGGGCTTCTCATGGCCGCCTGTAGCGGACTCGAGGTCCTCATTCGGGCCTCGACCGCTCTTCACGTCATCGCGGTCAGCACCGGATTGGTGACCAGCCTGGTCGCGGCCATGGTGTGGTTGATCCCCTCGGTGGTTCCGCACGACATCTTAGACGATGCCCGCCAAGACGCCGCGACCACGGTCACTTTGGAAACCGCCAACCCCAACCCGAGCTTTGCCGACCTGACCGCCCAACGTCTGATCACCGGTTCCCCAGTGCGCACCCTTCCGGCTATCGCCGCCGATCAGGGCACCTCACCGGTCAACACCCGCACGCTGGTATTAGAACGCACCCATGACGGCATGAACGCCACCCTGGTCACCGGTGCCGGTGCTTCGCTACAGGACTACTACGGAACCTGGACCTCGCGGGCGCTGACCGGGCCCCTCTTCAATCCTGAAGTGGCCACTGCCGATGAGGCGGACGAAACCCTCCGCTCGGTGGCAGCGACTCTGACCGCTGAGTCTGGTGGGGACCCCCGCCAGCAACTAGAAGACCTCGGCGTTGGCTTCGTCGTGCTCCGCGACCCTGATGGGGGAGAGGCTTCCATCGCGTCCTCGGTCGACGCCATCACCGGGCTGGCCCCGGTCGGACTGACCTCAGAAGGATGGCTGTGGCGGGTGAACGCTCGCACCGATGACCAGCAAGACCAAGGTCTCGCCGTGCTGGCCACAGAGCACACCGGTCAGCACAGTAGCGGTGTGAATACCGCAGCGATGCGTATCACCCGCGAGGACGGACAACCGGTCTGGCTGGTGGGCTCCGATGGTCTGGATGGCCAGGCCCAGTTCCCCGAGGTCCTTCCCACCAACCTCACCGAGGACTCCGAGCAGCCGTTACGCTTGACCCTGGCCTACCGCGCCGATCCCGGATGGCACGCCGAGCTTGACGGCGAACCGCTCACTGCCGTTACCGGCGAGAATTCTGGTTGGCACCAGCAGTTTGAGCTACCGGACGACGTGGCCGGCAAACAGCTACGGGTCAGCTACGATCCGGGGCTGTTCACCTGGTACTGGCTGATTCCTGCCGTGGCGCTACTGGCCACGATACTGTTGGCCATCCCCTCGCCGGTCACTCGCCGTCGCCCCAGTGCCCCGTCCTCGCAGGCGGGTCCCGGTCAGACCAACGACCTCGGTCTGTCCGATTCTGAGGACCCCTCCCATGCAACTCCCGCCGATGCCGAGGCCGATGCCTTCGGGTTTGGCCCCTACACGCCTGATGACTCCTGTAGCGGAAGGCAATGATCCCCATGACCGACCACGAAACACCATCGTCCGATCACACCGACCGCACCGAGCCTGTCGAAAACGCTGAGCGCCTCCGCCGGGATCGCTCTCGAGCTAGGCGAGGTCGTCGTGCAGCCTCCGGGGAGAACCTTGTCGCTGAACAATACGCAGAGGCCCGCGGCGCTCGTCGTCGCGCGGTACGACGCGATCAGGCGCTGAAACGGTACCGTAAAGAGTCCGCCCGCGCGAAAACCGGTTCCTCAACCCGCCGGATGTGGATCAGCGCCCTAGCGGGTGTCGGTGCACTGGTCGTGGCGGGCGGGATCATCGGTGCCCACCAGGTGATCGATACCGCGCCGGTCTCGCTCGATACCTCGGCCCGTCCAGCCTCCATCCCCTCCGCACCGTCCCAGAGCGTCTGTGCCCCGGCCCCACGGCTACCCGCCGGGGCCGGAGAAGGCGAAGACGTGCAGTTCTCCCCGGTGTCTTCCGACGCAGCCACCTCCATCAATGTGGCCGCCCGATCGGATCTGGCCGGAACCATCCCCGGACTGACTTTGCGGGCTAGCACCGACAGCGGTGTACCCGAAGATGCTGATGCCCAGTCCGGCCAGGACGCCGAAGAGCTCTCGGCATCGCAACCCGAAGAAGTCCAACAGGGTGAACCCGCCAGTGCTGGAGCCGATGGAACCCCGGTGCGCCGGGCCCTGATTTCCCAGAATTCCGACGCGCTGGCAGACGAGGGCATCGCCGGGGTCATCGCCGCTGAACCCCTCGGCGGTTCCCCCGCCGTGGTGGCGGGCTCCTCGGAATTCACCGCCTCAGACGGCGACCTGCACGGCTTGAGTCTCTCCGGTTGTACCCCGGCTAGCCACCAGCAGTGGCTTACCGGCGCTGATACCACAATCGGAACCACCTCGGTGCTGTCCGTGACGAACCCCTCAGCCTCGGCTGCCGCCGTCGACATCTCGCTCTACGACACCGATGGTCCCGTAGCGGCCACGGGAGTCTCCGGAATTACCCTGGCACCGGACCAGACCCGTAGTTTCGTGCTGGGTGGCCTCGCTGCCGATGCCTCCGACCTGGCAGTGGGGATCTCCTCCACCGGCGGGGCGGTTTCCGCCTCGATCCAGCACCACCGCCTCGACGGGGTGGACCCGGTAGGAGTTGACACCATCCAAGCTGTGGACTCCCTGGAGAACCGAGTGGTGATCCCCGGGATTGTCGTGGATCCCGACAACGACACCGCCGGTGCCGACCCCAGCCTCAGTATTGCTTCTCCATTAGCGGACGCATCGGTCGAGGTCCAGATCGTCGACGAAGACGGTGTGGTCGCCGGCGCGGTTCCCGACACGGTCGACGTCGATACCGCAACGGTGTCCACCCTCGATTTGAGCGAACTAGATACCGGGACCTATTCGGTCTACCTGGTCTCCGATGCGCCTGTGGTCGCCGCCGGCACCGGGACCACGTCGGATACCGGACCCGACCACGAAGTGTCCTCGGTAGCCTCGGCCCCGGCTTTAGGCTTCGACCAGGTGGTACCCTTCGGATCAGCCGGTGACTCGCAGCTGGTTTTCACCGCCCCCGAAGACGCCGAAGTCACCGTCACACCGATCGATCGCGAGGGCGAGATCGGGGAAGACCAAACCGAAACTATAGCCGCCAACACTTCCGTACCGGTCAGCTTTGACGACGACGCCGCCGGTGTTGCGATTTCCACAGACTCCTCGGAAGTCTACGCTGCCGTGACCACAACGTCCTCGCAGGGAATTTCGGCCTATCCGGTGGTGGGGCCACAAGCAGCTCCGGCCGGTGCCCCGGTGCGAATCGGCTGGTAACAGGCCGGTGCTCATCCGCACTTCAAGGGATATCGACGGGCCACCGGGCGTTGGGCCGGGCGTGGTGTTGGTGAAATCCACCAGGTACCGCGAGTACAGTATGTGGAGTGGCAACCATACGACAGTGTTCGAAAACAGGGTGTAAATCTCCGGCAGCAGCGACGCTGACCTTCAACTACCGTGATTCCACGGTCGTGGTCGGTCCCATGTCGCAACGAGTCGAACCACATGCCCATGACCTGTGCGCTCGCCACGCTGTGGAAATGACCGCCCCGGTGGGATGGGAAATGATGCGGTTATTCCCCGATGAGAACGCGGTTCCCACCCCGGAACCGGTCGCCGATCCAGATGATTTGCTCGCGCTGGCCCATGCGGTGAGTCGGCCCTCCACCGACCCTGCCCAGACAGAATCCGAGCCACCCGAGGCCTCATCGACCACCGAGGAACTCGACAAAGACCCCGGTCGCACGGATCGTAGTGTTGAATCGGCACACACCGATACTGCCTCCGGTTTACGTCGCCCTGAAGCTATGGGGCCCGAGGGGCCGGCACGACCGTTACACGCCTCCGGTGGAGAAGCTCCCGGGCTACGGCTGGTCAAACAACCCCGCCCCCGGTATCGCGAAAGCTGAATCTGCCAGAACATTCTGGTCGTCATGTCGAAATTTACCGTCTGAGGCCCATCGTCGTCCTGTACCGGATACGCTGGGAGCTATGAGCATTAACCCTGCAGCAGATCCTGCCTTCTCTAATCCCACGACCGTTGCCAACGCGCCCTTTGATTTCGCGATTCGTGACATCAATCTCGCAGCAGCTGGCCGGCACCAAATCCGGCTGGCAGAACAAGAAATGCCGGGCTTGATGGCCCTGCGGGAAGAATACGGGGAATCCCAGCCACTAGCCGGGGCCCGTATTGCCGGGTCGATTCACATGACGGTCCAGACCGCCGTGCTCATCGAGACTTTGGTGGCCCTGGGGGCCGAGGTGCGTTGGGCCTCGTGCAATATTTTCTCCACCCAGGACGAAGCCGCAGCTGCCATTGTGGTCGGTGAGGGCACTCCCCAGGCCCCCGCCGGGGTGCCGGTATTTGCCTGGAAGAATGAGTCTTTGGCCGAATACTGGTGGGCAGCAGATCAAATCTTTGCCTGGCCTGAGGGGACCGAACCAAACATGATCCTCGACGATGGCGGAGACGCCACCATGCTGGTGCACAAAGGCGTGGAATGTGAAGCCGCAGGAGCAGTTCCGTCTCCCAGCGAAGAGGACTCGGAAGAATATGGTGAGGTGCTCAAGGTCCTGGCCGCCTCCCTGGAGGCCGACCCGCAACGTTTCACCCGTCTGTCGCGCGAACTACGCGGCGTGACCGAAGAGACCACCACCGGTGTACTGCGGTTGAACCAGTTGGCTGAATCCGGTGAGTTGTTATTCCCTGCTATGAACGTCAACGACTCGGTCACCAAGTCTAAGTTCGATAACAAGTACGGCATTCGCCACTCGTTACCCGACGGCATTAACCGTGGCACCGACGTGTTGCTGGGAGGCAAGACGGTCGTGGTGGCCGGGTATGGTGACGTGGGCAAGGGAGCAGCCGAGGCCCTCTCCGGTCAAGGCTCTCGAGTGATCGTCACCGAGATCGACCCGATTACCGCCCTGCAGGCGGCCATGGATGGCTACCAAGTGGCTCGGTTGGAAGACGTGGTCTCTACCGCCGATATCTTCATCACTGCTACCGGTGGCCGGGACATTATCATGGCCGAGCACATGCAACAAATGAAGGATAAAGCCATCGTCGGAAACGTCGGGCACTTCGATAATGAGATCGATATGGCCGGTCTGGCCCGGATTCCTGGAATTAAGAAGGTGGAAATCAAACCGCAGGTCCACGAATGGGTTTTCGAACCCGGTACTGAGAACGAGCACTCGGTGATTGTGCTTTCTGAGGGGCGACTGCTGAACCTGGGCAACGCCACCGGCCACCCTTCTTTCGTGATGTCAGCATCGTTCACAAACCAGGTGATGGCTCAGATCGAGCTCTTCCACTCTCAAGGTGGTACCGGTTCGATTACCGGCCAGACGTACCCGATCGGGGTCTACACGCTACCGCGCATTCTTGACGAAAAGGTCGCACGGTTGCACCTCGAGGCCCTTGGGACGCAACTGACCGAATTGACAAAGACACAGGCCGAGTACCTGGGCGTCGACGTCGCGGGGCCGTATAAGTCCGAGGACTACCGCTACTGACCCCTGTCGACGAGTAGCGACGGCCGGTACCGGAGCGGGTGTAGGTACTCTTTTTCCGGTGCTGGCCGTGGTCGCGCTTAGTGTTGGTTGAGCTCAGCTGAGAGCTGGCGCTGGGACTGCTGACGGCTGATCAATAGCTGATAGTCACGGTTGCGCCGTTCGGCCACCACCGCGTGGAGATACACCGTCGGCGGTGTTTGAGCAGGTGGCGCGGGGGAGACATAAGGATCCACTAGTTGAAGCAACCGTTGAGTATGCAGGTTCTGGGCCTGTGGGGTCATCCGCGAAAAGTTTCGCAAGTACTGGTTGATTTCTACCAGTAATTCATCGGGTATGCGTCCTACATCGGCGATCTGAGCCCATCGATGTAGTTCCGCTGGCACGGTCGGCAACGGCTCAGGTAGCCGCGGTTGCCGGTCGTGAATCACATAGGTTCCTGCCATCATGTCGCCGAGACGTTTTCCGCGATCATTGAGAATGGCACTAATTAGCGCCACAGAGCCCAAGGTCAGCAACAACTCGAAAAACCCGGTCAGCGCGCGGATGAGGCTGTGCCGAAAAACGACGGCTCCGCCGTCGTCACGGATTACTCGGGTGCCGAAAACCAATTTGCCCACCGATTTTCCGCCCGAGACCGTTTCCACCGTGAGGGGAATTAGCACGAACCAGAAGGCAACGGTCAGAAGGCTAACCATTCCCAACGCGGCCATATCTAACTGTTCGATGACGCTGGTCAAGACAACAAAAGTGGCCCACAGTCCGGCCACACTGAGCAAAATGTCGATGATTGTCGACATGCCACGCACGAAGACGGTAGCTGGGTTCAAGTGCAGAAGAACCGCCTGACCGGTCACGACCGAGGTGGAGTTGCTCACGGCACCAAACTTTCGACTCGCTGAAGTGATGGTACTTCTTCAGCATAGCGGGTAGCCTGGCTTCGTGGACTTAGAGGCATACACGGCAGTGAATCGCGGTGACTGGGAGCGGCTTCAGACCTTGTCGAGAACCCGCCGACTCACTGCGGCCGAAATCGATGAGCTGACCGAACTCTATGGGGTGGCATCCACTCACCTGTCGGTCATCCAAGCCCAAGACCCACATGGCCCCCAGGCTCGCGGACTCTCACTCATTGTCGCCGGCGCCCGACAACGGCTCAGCTCTACCCCGGGAGATTTTACCCGCGCGTTTACGGACTTTGTGATCTATCGGCTCCCGTATGCTTTCTACACGATTCGCTGGTTGACTCTTGTGCTCGGGGCGCTCTTTTGTGCGGTAGCCACCGCTTATGGGGCTTGGGTGTATCAACACCCCGAAGTCGCCAATGCTCTGATGTCCGAACAACAACAAGAAATCTACGTGGAACACGAGTTTGTGGGTTATTACTCGCAGAACCCTGCCGCTTCCTTCGCTGGACAAGTCTGGACCAATAACGCCTGGATCGCCGCCCAAGAGGTTGCCTTCGGGATTACCGGATTCTTCGTGCCTGTAGTGCTCTACCTTAACGCCGCGAATGTCGGGGTTGCTGGTGGCATCATGGCCCGCCACGGTGAAACCGACACCTTCTTCAATTACATTCTGCCCCACGGCTATATGGAACTTACCGCCATTTTTATTGCCGGCGCTGCCGGGCTGTACATCTTTTGGTCCTGGGTGGCGCCGGGCCGACACACCAGGTTGTTTTCCTTAGCCAGAGCGGGGCGAATGTTGATTACCGTGGCCATCGGTTTGGTGGTCGTGCTCTTTGTTTCTGGCTTGGTCGAAGGGTTCGTGACCCCCGCCGAGATACCCGACGTCTTGCGTCACGGTATTGGCCTGCTGGTTCTTGCCGCTTATTGGTGCTACACCTGGATTCTGGGAGCTCGGGCGGCACGGATGAACTTGGACGCCGACGTGGGGCAATACGATGGTGGAACCGTAGAACTAACCGCCTAAATTCGGACTTTCACGCTGGCTGGAGCTCTCTCAGCACACCATTTCCGCCACGTGTCGGTGTGGCCTAGAAATGACCGGGGTAGCGACGACTACTGTGGGGGACAACGAGTGCTACCCGTTGCTATTCACCCGCGCCGCGGAAAGAGGTTTCTTGTCGATGTCTGACAAAACATCACCCACCCCCGATGAGGCCCCAGAGTTTGAATCTGGCATTGACTACGCCCGTTTTCAGGAACCCGACGACGCTGAGAGCGCGGACGAGCAGAACACGACCGAGTCCTCTCCCACAGCATCGTCACCACAGTCCACCCGGGACACCTCGGAATCAACCCCGCTCTACAGCCAGCTCTCCGAACAGGACACGGTGAGTCATGACTCGGTGGATCAACCCACCCACCCAATCCAGACCCTCCAGCCTGACGCTGAGCCCTCATCCGCCCCCCGGGACTCTGATGACTCGTCTCGGACAACCCCTCCGGCGGACCCTCACGACTCCGGATCGGCCACGACCGCCGCCACCACTGCCATGCCGAACTTCCTCAAAGACCATGACGACAGGTCCTCGCTCGACCGTACTCAGGCTCTCGACGATGGAGTAAGCAACAGCACCACGATGGCCGAGTCTGAAACGGTGCACGAAACCCGGGCCAGCCGGCGACGGCCCAACGCGCAGGGTGAGCTACCTCAGCCCGAAGCTACGGGGGCTCCTGACGTTGCCGCCGTCGCTGGTGCTACCCCTGTTGCTGAACCAGCAACAGCAACCGGAACGCAGCACAACCTGCTGGCAGACCACGACGGTCTACCGGCAGACACCCGGGAAGATCGGGTAGCCGAACAACAACGCCTCCTCACAGACGCGCAGGCGCGTCTTGCTGCCCGCGCCCAAGCACTTGAAGGACCCAAGACTCTCTCCCGGATCCTGCAAACTGTGCTGGCAATCATTGCCCCCATTGCCTTCTTAACCGTGGTCATTCGCGCCGTGGCTTCACCCTTATTTCTCTGGATTGAATACCACCGACCCGGGTTCCCCGCCGATGACTTTGGCCTGACGACCACTGAACGGCTCGACTACGGTTCCTATGGGTTGGATTACCTGTTTAACCTCGCCTCACCCAACTACCTGGCGTCATTGACCTTCGCCGATGGGTCACCACTGTTCACCCAGGACGAGGTCTCTCACATGGCAGACGTCAAGTCGGTGATGCTAACCTCGATGCTGATCGGAGCCGTATTGGTCATCGCTTCGGCGATCATCATGGTGGTGCTCTCTCGGATCTCGAAAGGCGCCGTTCGCCGTTCACTGTTTGCGGCCAGCATCTGGCTGTTGCTCGTGATCGTGGTTCTAGGCGTGCTGGCCATCATCGCCTGGCAGGATTTCTTCGCCGGCTTCCACGCGCTGTTCTTCGCTGACGGAACGTGGACTTTCTACGCTTCCGATACCCTGATCCGGTTGTACCCCAATCAGTTCTGGATCGACGCCGGTCTCGCCGTCGGAGCGCTGACGGTGTTGACCGCGGTGATCACGCTGGTGGCAACCTGGCCGACGAAGCGCCGGAAAAAGCGCTCCGCCCAAACCCAGCTGATGATGCTGGCAGCCCGCCAGCAGTGGCCGACGACCGACGGGAAGGTCACCGAGGTCAGTTTGGAAGAAGGATCTCGCCCTGGGCGTTAAGTAGTACGCTATAAATTCCTGGCAGAGCCGGAGGAGTACAGGCTCTCGATCTGGTCCTGGAAGTCCTCAATGACCCGGTTGCGCTGGAGCTTAGCCGCTGGAGTGACATAGCCGGCTTCCTGGGTCAGCTCGGCGGAGATGATCTTAAACTTCCGGACCGACTCTGCCCGAGACACCGACTCGTTGGCCTGATCGATATACTGCTGGATCTCCTCGCGGACCTGCTCATCGGTGGCCGCCTCAGTCAAGCTGAGCGGATGCCGGTCGTGCTGTTCGCACCAGTGCTTTAGCGCATCGGTATCTAGTGCGATCAGCGCACCCACAAACGGACGGTTATTGCCCACCACAACAGCCTGGTCGACCAGCTCGCAGGTGCGGATGGCTTCTTCCAGGGGAGTAGGTGCGACGTTCTTTCCGCCTGCGGTCACGAGCAGTTCCTTCTTCCGGCCGGTGACATATAGGTAGCCCTGGTTATCCAGGCGACCAATATCACCGGTGTGGAACCAGCCGTGCTCATCGACGGCGGATTCGCCGGAAGCCTGTGCCCCGTAGTAGCCGGGAGTGACCGCAATACCGCGCAATAGAATCTCATCGTCGTCGGCCAGCTGGACTTCCATGCCGTGCATGGGTCGGCCCACGGAACCAATGCGGGTAACGCCGGGAACATTCACCGTCGCCGGGGCGGTGGACTCGGTCAGGCCATAGCCCTCTTTGACGTGAATTCCCATACCGGAAAAGAAGTGCGCCAGTTCGGGATGCAGCGGGCTGGCACCGGAGATCGCCACTCGGGCATTGCCACCCATCAGCGCTCGGATCTTGGAAAAGACGAGCTTGTCAAACACCTTGTGCTTGAGCTTCAATGCCATGGACGGACCGGAGCCTTCTCCGCGTTGTTGAGCGTCGCAGGCAGTAGAGTACTCAATAGCGACCTGGCGGGCAGCGCGGACGATCTTCTCCTGGCCCCCTTCTCGGGCCTTGTTGATGATGCCGGCCTCGACCTTCTCCAACATGCGCGGAACCAGCAACAACCAGGTTGGGCGGAAGGATCCGATATCCCGCAACAGGTAGCCCAGGTTGGGGGTATGGGCAATCTGAATCTTGCCCACCAAGAAACCAAACTGCACCGCACGTGCCAGAATGTGGGCCAACGGTAGGAACATCAGGGTCCGATTTTCCGGTGCGGCCAGGATCTCACTGGTGTACTCCAGCAGATTGGCTGCGCCCAAGGCAAGATTCCCGTGTGTGATGATGGTTCCCTTGGGGCGACCGGTGGTCCCGGACGTATAGACAATGGTAGCCGGGTCCGAGAGCGTAGCGGCGGAACGGGCCTGCTCGAGCTGCTCATCGGAGATGGTCTCGCCGTCGGTCGTCAGTGCATCGAAGAGGTCCTCGTCGAGAGCCAGCCGTTCGATGCGGGTGGATTCGGTGGCGGACTGGTTCAGCTCATCAACCGCTTTCTCAGCCGCCTGGGCCTGTAGTGTGCCCTGGTGCAAGATCACCGTGGTCCCGGAATCGGAGAGAATATGACTAATCTGGGCCGGGGAGGAGGTGTCATAGATTGGCACCGAGATTGCTCCGGCAAACCATAGGGCCTGGTCAATCACGGCCCACTGATAGGACGTCGGAGCTAACACAGCAACGAGGTCGCCGGGTTTGATGCCACGGGCAATGAGGCCTTTGGCGACCGCCCGGACGCGATCTAGAAATTCGCGATAGCTCACATCGATCCAGCCTCCGATGCCGTTGGAGAGCGCGTAGGCGGGAGCCTCGGGGCTGTGGTGGGCGGTTTTCAGTACCAAATCGGTGAGATTGGAGTCTTCGGGAAGGGAGACTTTCAACTGGGTGTTTACGTACCGCATGGGTTCCTTCTCTACTCTCGCTGAACGGTTAAGACGCATCGTTGATCAGCGGTTCTCACCGAATTAAATCCAGGACTGAATCCACATCCGCCACCGCCATTGATCATAGGGAATCTCTTCGGCGGTCCAGATCGGCATAAAGAACGCTGAGACCAGCATAATCACCAGAATATAACCTAGGACAATGACCAGATTTCGGGTTTTGGCTCGGGGATTGTGGCCGGTTTCCCACCGCAACAACCAGCCTAGGCAATAGACGATGGCCAGAATCAGGAAGGGCTCGTAAGCGATGGTGTAGAAGAAGAACATCGTCCGCTCCGGCCAGAGCACCCAGACCAGTTGTCCGGCCACATAGGCACCCAAGATGGCGCCGACGCGCCAGTCGCGCTTGGCAAACCACACCACCGTGAGGATAATAATGGCCACCGTGCCCGACCACCACAGGATGGGGTTGGCCAGATCCAGGATAGCTTCCGAACAGTGTGCTGCCCCGCAATCACCCGAACCGTCGTAGGTGGATTCGTAGTGGAAGGAGACCGGCCGGCCCATAAAGGGCCAGGTCCACGGCGACGAAGCGTAGTTGTGTCCCGAATCCAGACCGGTATGGAAATCGGTGGAGGCACGATGGTAGTGAAACCAAGAGCGCAACGTGTCAGGGATGAGCGATCCCAGCCACGATTCGGCAGGGTTGTCCTCGGCCCAGTGACGGTGATAGCCCCGGGAGGAGACAAACCAGCCGGTCCAGGTGGCCAGATAGGTCAGGAATCCAACTCCGACCACGCAGACGAATGCCCACAGACCATCGCGGAGAATTCCGCCCAGCGCCCAGCGCCTGATCCCGACCACGCGACGGGCGTTGAGGTCCCAGAACACCGTCATCAGCCCGAAGATTGCCACGAATGCTAGTCCGGAGAGCTTCACCGAACACCCGGCTGCCAACAAAATGCCGGCCACAATGCGCCACGGACGCCACCAGATCATCGGTCCGTAGCCCAGTACCTGGGACAGGGTTCCGCTGCGATAGGCGGAGCTGATTGTGTCGGCGAGTTGCCGTCGTCCATGATCACGGTCTAAGACCAGGGCGCCGAAACCAGCCAGGACGAAGAAGGACAAGAAGATATCCAGCAGACCGGTCCGGGACATGACCAGGTGGTGGCCGTCGACAGCCATCAATAATCCCGCGGTGGCGCCTAAAAAGGAAGAATGAAAGATTTTCCAGGCGATCAGTGACAAAATCAGCACCGACAAGGTTCCGACCATCGCGGAGGAAAAGCGCCAGCCGAACCCGTTATCGCTACCAAACAGCAGCATCCCCAGGCCGATCAGCCATTTGCCCAAGGGTGGGTGGACCACATAGGCGGGCTCATTGAGCGGTTCGGCCTCACCGGCGATAAAGGCGTCGTTGATGTCTTCTTCCCACTCCATCTCCACACCGAAGTGCAACAAGGAGTAGGCGTCTTTGACGTAGTAGGTTTCGTCAAAGATCAACTTGTGTGGGTGGTCGAGACGGTGGAATCGCAACAGCGCGGCCACGGCAGCGACCGCCAAAATCAGAATCCATTCCCACCGCTGGGTGGGCAGTTTCTCACCCAGTAATCGAGCACGAAGCACCGTGTCGGTATAGGCATGGTCGATAGAATCGAGCCAGGTGGGGCGAGCACCTTGCCTGGCTGTGGGAGCGGGAGTTTCTGTCGACGACACACAGAACATCGTACGTGAGAACACCCGGCGGTACGGCATTTGCGGGAGAAGTATTGAGAGGGGATCAATGAAGGGTGGCCCAGACACCGAAGCGAACGACTTGCACCAGGCGGGCGAGGGCCAGATTGTGTTGGTCGCGACGCCGATCGGAAACCTGCAGGACGCCACTGACCGGCTACGGACCGTGCTGGCTAGCGCCGAGATTATCGCCGCCGAAGACACCCGCACCACTCAACGGTTAGCTACTGCCCTGGGAGTGGAGATTCGTGGTCAACTCATCAGCCACCACGAACATAATGAACAACGGTCCACCCCGGAGCTACTGGAGAAAGTACGCCAAGGGGCCACGGTTGCGGTGGTGACCGATGCTGGCATGCCGGTGGTGTCAGACCCTGGTTTCCGTCTGGTGCAGGCGGCGGTACAAGACGGGTTGACCGTGACCTGCGCCCCGGGGGCTAGCGCGGTCACGACCGCGCTAGCAGTCTCGGGATTGCCGAGCGATCGGTTTAGCTTCGAAGGGTTTGTTCCGAAAAAACACGGCGAGAAAACCCGGTTCTTGACGGATCTTCAGGATCAACCGCGCACGCTGATTTTCTTTGAGTCCCCCCCCCACCGAGTGGTCGATACGCTACAGGTGATGACTGAGGTCTTTGGCGAAGATCAGATCGGGTGCGTGGCCCGGGAATTGACGAAACGGCACGAAGAAGTGGTGACCGCCTCCTTGCGTGAGTTATTGGGTTGGACACAGACGGCGACGCTTCGCGGAGAGTTTGTGCTCTTACTGGCTCCAGCTGACAACCGACGGGTCGAACTCGATGACGAACAACAGCTACGGCTCGTGGACGAATTGGTTGCTACCGGGATGCGCGCTAAAGACGCCACCAAACAGATCGCACACGGATACGGCGGTTCGGCCCGGACGCTGTACAACCTCTACCAACAACGTCGGTGATCTCCTGCGACCAGGGGTTAGCTCCGACAGATCAGCCCCGGACACTCAGTGACCTGCCGGCTGGTGACCGGTCTGGGGTGGACTGTGTCTTCCGGGGCTGTGACGAGGAATTCATCGTCGGTCGGGCAGGGCGCTAGGGGAGCAGGCCCCCCACACTGGCACGGAAGCCACCTGAACCAGCGGCACGCCGGGCCCGTGCAACGTCATAACCGGGACCGTAGGAGGTCAATGCCGGGCGCTGATCTGCCGGGGTACCTTTCAGGCGTTCTTCCACCAGGTCGACGAGGGCCGAGACGAATTCGGGGTGGGTGCCCGGAGTGGCGACGCGTTTGAAGATCAGTCCGCGCCCCTCGGCTTCCTCTTTCGCCTCGTTATCCAGGTCCCACCAGACTTCCATGTGATCAGACAAGAAGGTGACCGGAACGACGATGATGGCCTTCTTCGACTCGTCGAGTTCGCTAATGGCATCTCCAATGTCTGGTTCCAGCCACTTCTGCCAGGCCGGGCCCGACTCCGACTGCCACACCGACTGCCAGGAGATCTCGGGAACACCGAACTCCTTCAGGACAGCGTCAACGATGAGTTCAGCCACGGCCACGTGCTGTTGCTCGTAGGTACCGCGCACCTCGGGGTCGTGCTCATCGGACTCGTCTGAGACCTCATTGTGGGTCAGCGGAATCGAGTGGCCAGCGAACATGAAGTCCACATCGCGTTGCAGGTCCAAGTCCGGGGTCTCGGTCTGCAGCTCGCGCACCTTGGCGATGGTGTCTTCGATGAAGGGGGTGACGAAACCGGGGTGGTCGAAGAATGCCCGGATCTTATCGATCTGGACTTCATTCCACAGGCCTAGGTACTCCAGCGCGTCGGCGAAATCCTCGCGGTATTGGCGATTGGAGGAGTACGTCGAGTAGGCCGAGGTCACCAGGGCAAAGATCTTGGTCGGCTCTGGTTTCGCACCGTCTTCGGTGTGGTCGGTCTTGCGAGCCTGCGCGTCGGCGTGAGCCTGGTGGATGGCCTCGGTGAAGTAGGGCTCCCAGTTGCGGTTGCCGAAGTAGATCGGCAGGTCAATACCGCGGGCAACCAGTTCCTTCTCCAGGGCTTCTTTCAGCGCCAAGTTCTGTTCGTTGATCGGGCTGACACCACCGCGCTCGCGGTAGTGTACGGCGACTTCTTCTAAACGCTCGTCGGGGATGCCGCGACCGGCAGTCACATTGCGCAAGAACGGAATGACGTCGTCCTGGCCATTGGGCCCGCCGTAGGAAGCCAATAAGATCGCGTCAAACTCGGTGGGTTCTTCAACCCATTTCACACCTGACTGGGCGTGGGGTGTGGCTGCGGGAACGGCTGCACCGGCCTGAAGCACGACGCGGGAAGCCGGTTTGGGTTTGGACCATTCGGTCACGGTTCCTCCTGAGGATCGGGGCCACGTTAAATCACAGCCGTGACGCTCGGTCACGACCTGATCTGTAGGGTCACTTCTCAGTCTAGTTCTTCCTCAATACACCGCTGTCAATGCGACCCTGTGCCCCGTAGAACGGGAGTGGTCATGGGCGGAGAGTACACTACAGATCTGGTGCTTGCATAGCCGTCAAACCGTCAGGAACGGAGTCATGATCGGAGTGGGAGGTGACTCCGATCTACCGTTGTCCGTGCTCACGCGTGGTAAGGAAATGATGAGTTCGAAGAAGTCGAAAAAGTACGATCAGACCGGAGTGCCCGAGGCCTATCGGGTGCACTGGCCTGATCCTGCCCGTCCCGGAGTCATAGACACTGTGTCCGAAGGGGATGGCCCACGTCGTGACACCGTGGATGAATACACCGGAAAGCAGCGGGTGCTGGTCTACCCGAAAGCGCCGGAACCTTTGGTCTCGCCGATCATCGACAACCACGCTCACCTGGATTTTCGTGATGGACTCGTCGAGGTCTCCATTGCTGATGCACTCGATACTGCCGAGTCCGTTGGTGTAGCCGGGGTAATCCAAGTCGGCTGTGATCTGGACTCGGCGCGGTTCACTCTTGAGTCCATCGAGACTCACCAGCGCTTACTCGGGGCCGTGGCCCTGCACCCTAATGAAGCTGCCGAGATCTGGGATCAGCAAGGCCGGGCCGGGCTGGAGCGGGCCATTGAGGCTATTGCAGAGATGGCCCGGCATCCTCGCGTCAGGGCGGTGGGAGAGACCGGGCTCGATTATTACCGTACTGGTGCAAAAGGCCACGAAGCGCAACAATATTCCTTCCGAAAACACGTGGAGCTGGCAGTTCAGTTGGGTAAAGCAGTACAAATCCACGACCGCGAGGCGCATGAGGATGTTGTCGAGATTCTGCTGTCTATGCCGCAACGCCCCGAACACGTGGTTTTTCATGCGTTTTCAGCAGGGCCCGAGCTGGCCGACATTTGTAACGAACACGGTTGGTACATGTCTTTTTCAGGTCCGGTGACTTTTAACGCGAATGACCGCCTGCGAGAGGCTGCAGCCCTGGCACGGCCAGAGCTGATCCTGACCGAGACAGATTCTCCGTTCTTGACTCCTCATCCGCGTCGGGGACGGCCTAATGCTCCGTATATGACGCCACTGACGTTACGAAAAATCGCTGAGGTGCGTGGTACTGGTGAACAGCAGATGTGCGAACAGGTGATGGCCAATACTCGGCGTGTTTACGGGGATTTTTCCTAGATTTCGGTTCGGCAACGGTGACGCGAGGATACCGTCAGTCAACCCTCGGCAACGGTGTGTTGTTCACAAAAATCGTTATAGAGTTGAGACCTTCGTTATCTTTCCGTTATCGTATTGGAATGTCGACGAGGGACACCCCCTTTGTTGAGGGCTTCCCCAATTTTCAGATCTCTCGTTGGTCGCTAACCATCACCTACCCGAAGCATTGGAACACCTTTTCATGTCACGAGTATTTAGTAGTAGCGTGAGCAAGCTCGTCGCGCAGCTGGCAGCGCTTGCGCTGGTTCTGGGCGGGCTAGCAGCTTTCATCCTGACTCAGAACAACGGAAGCGCTCAGGCACAGGATCAGCAGAACTCTGGCCAAGGGGAAGCACTCGATATCGATCTGGCCTCCAGCGTTCAGCCACTAACCGACTTCATCCCGGCAGCACCCACTGTTGTGGAGGTGACCCGTGCCGGTGAAACCGAAAACTACGCGGTGTACGCCGATACTGTCGGGGAGGCTCTGAGCTTGTCCGGCATCGAGGTCGGCGAGAAGGACAAAGTGAGCCCTTCCACCGACACTAAGATCTCCACCGGTGACAAAATCACCGTGCAGGTTGTCACCACCGAAGAGGTTGTCGAAGAAGAAACGATTGAGTACGAAACCGTTCGTGAAAACGACGACAGCCTGGAAAAGGGAAAGACCAAGGTAGAGACCAAAGGTGAAAACGGCACCGCTGAAGTCACCTACACCGTCACCGTGATCGACGGCGAAGAATCGTCCCGCGAAGAGACCCACCGTCAAATCACCAAAGAACCGACCGACGAAGTCGTGAAGGTCGGCACCAAGGAGAAAGAGCAGCAGGCTAGCTCTTCATCGTCTACTTCCTCGTCTTCCTCATCATCGTCGTCCACCTCCTCCGATGATGACTCAGAGGATTCCTCCTCGGATGATTCTGAAGAGTCCTCCAGCTCCGGCGGTGCGGCTCCCAGCTCTGGTGTCTGGGCGAAACTGGCCCAGTGCGAGTCCGGTGGCAATTGGTCGACCAACAGTGGTAACGGCTACTACGGTGGCCTGCAGTTCTCCGGTCCCACCTGGAAAGCCATGGGTGGCACCAAGTACGCGCCGACTGCTGATAAAGCCACTCCGGCCCAGCAGATTGAAATTGCTAGCAAGTTGCAACGTCAGTCTGGCTGGGGCCAGTGGCCAGCTTGCTCGCGTTCCCTGGGGCTGCGCTAATAACACTCTGGGCTGACCGCAACGGTCAGGACCACGAAAGAGCTCGAGCATCTCTCAAGAGGTGCTCGAGCTCTTTCGTGTGGTCAAGTGAGGTGGTAAATACCACTAAAATGATGACTGTGACTGCTGAAGCCCAACGTCTGCTGTCGGCCGCAGATATTCGTCGTCTTGCCGAGCATTTGCAGCTGCGCCCGACGAAATCGTGGGGTCAGAACTACGTCATCGATCCGAACACCATTCGTCGAATTGTTGATCAGGCACAGCTTGACCCCACAGAGCACGTTTTAGAGATTGGTCCCGGGCTGGGCTCGTTGACTCTGGGCCTGCTTGACCAAGCCACCGCGGTGACCGCGGTCGAAATTGATCCGGTCCCCGCCGCAGCGTTGCTTGAGACCCTAGAACACTTCCGTCCTGGCGCGTCGCGTTGTGCCAGTGTGCTGCAAGCAAACGCTCTGCAGATTGATGCTGACCAGCTCCATGACGTACGCCCGACTGCGACCAACTCAGCACCGACCGCGCTCGTGGCAAACCTGCCGTATAACGTGGCGGTCCCTGTCCTCCTGCACATTCTGGCGTCAGTGCCCAGCATCCGACACGGGTTGGTGATGGTGCAACAAGAAGTCGCCGATCGGCTCTGTGCGGCACCGGGCACCAAGATTTATGGAGTTCCCTCTGCCAAACTGGCCTGGTACGCTACCGCACGCTCCGCTGGAACTGTGGGAACCCACGTTTTTTGGCCCGCACCGCGTATTAAATCCGGGCTTGTGCATTTTCACCAACGCGAACCAATCCAGACCACAGCATCTCGGAACGAGGTCTTCACCGTTATCGACGAGGCGTTCGCACAGCGACGCAAGACCCTGCGGGCAGCACTATCGAACTGGGCCGGCTCTGGTGCCTCAGCAGAACGGATTCTGCGGGCAGCAGGCCTCAACCCCCAGGCCCGTGGGGAAGTGCTCAGCATTGAAGATTTTGCCGCCATCGCTGAGCAGTCCAAGACCCTCGGAGTCGGCGGATGAGTCTACGTCCCGGAGAGTTCTACGGACACGTCACGGTTACCGCGCCGGGCAGGATTAACCTCACCACCGAGGTCGGGCAACAGCTCAGCCCGTTCTACCACCAGCTAGCCACCATCTCACTGGCGATCTCCCTCAGTGACGAGGTCGTCGCCGTCGCCCGTGACGACGAACATATCACCGTCTCCATCTCCGACTCCTCCCGCGGAATCCTCGATCCCGCTGATATCCCCGATGACCATTCCAATGTGGTTTTTCAAGCAGCTGACCTGTTGCGACGCCGGTTGCAGCTTAAGCCGGAAACTCACGGGGTTGACCTGTATTTGACCAAAGACTTGCCGTTGGCAGGCGGAGTGGGTGGTCGCGCGGCCGACGCTGCGGCGGCACTGATGGCCTGCGCTGCCCTGTGGGACCTGCACCTGTCACGGCGGGACCTGGCCCAGCTGGGAACCGAAATCTCTACCCAGGTCCCGTTTGCCATCCTGGGCGGTGCAGCGGTCGGGATGGAACGCGGTGATGTATTGTCGCCGATCCTGACCCGGGCAAGCCTCAACCTGGTGATCGTTCCAGCCTTTTCGGTCTACGCGCCGCGCGAGGTCTACGCCAACCTCGCCTCCCTCCGTGAGGAAGGTATCCAACCGCAACGGGAGTGCGCAGCAATTGATCCCGAACTACTGGACGCTCTGACTCGTGGGGACGTGGAAACGATCGCGTTGCTCATGCACAATGATCTGCAAGCCGCTGCCGTCTCACTGTTGCCGGAGCTCTCCGACGTGCTGGATATAGGCATGCAAGAAGGTGCTCTGGCTGCCATGATCTGTGGGGCCGGACCGACCGTGATGTTCTTGGCCCGTAACGCCGACGACGCAACGCAGTTGGCCTCACGGGTAGAAGAACGTTGCGGGATCGCCTCCATCCCGATTAGCGCACCGGGGTCGGGCGCTCGCATTCTGTAGAGTGTTTTACCGGTATTAACCTGACCGATTCGTCATGTTGACGTAGTTCAGGACAGAGGAGGGACGCTGTCGATGGCTCACTTGCTTGGTGCTGAAAATATCTCGATGACTTTTGGAACCCGTACCGTGTTGGACGGGGTGACGCTGGGTATCTCGGAAGGCCAACGAATCGGTATCGTGGGTCGAAACGGCGACGGTAAATCAACGTTATTGTCGATTCTTACCTCACAACAGAGTCCCGATACCGGCCGGGTCACCACCCGCAATGGGCTCCGAGTCGGTGTGCTGACCCAGTCCGATGAGTTGCGTGGCGCGGACACGGTGGGTTACAGCATTGTGGGAGGCCGGGCAGAGTACGAATGGGCCTCACGCCCACGCATCCGCTCGATCATTTCCGGGCTGGTGGCCGATCTGAACTGGAACGCCGCGATCTCAACGCTCTCGGGTGGACAACGCCGTCGCGTGGCTCTGGCCCAGTTGTTGGTCGAAGACTGGGACGTGATTGGCCTGGACGAGCCTACCAACCACCTGGACTTGGAAGGGATTCGGTGGTTGGCCGATCACCTCAATCAGCGTTGGACAGCTCATGAAGGCGGGCTGTTGGTCATCACCCACGACCGGTGGTTTCTGGATGCGGTGTGTACGGATACGTGGGAGGTTCATGACGGCATGGTGGAGCCTTTTGAAGGCGGCTACGCCGCCTACGTATTGCAGAAAGTCGAACGGCAACGCATTGCTGCCGCCGCCGAGGCGAAACGTCAGAATTTGATGCGCAAGGAGTTGGCTTGGCTGCGTCGAGGGGCACCGGCCCGGACCTCGAAACCCAAATTCCGGCTCGACGCTGCCGCTGAGCTGATTTCTCAAGAGCCCCCAGTTCGTGACTCGATTCAGCTTCAAGCGCTGGCCGTCTCCCGGTTGGGCAAAGATGTGGTGGATCTGGAGAATGTTTCGGTTGACTATGACGGGATCCACGTGCTGACCAATGTCACTTGGCGCATTGCACCGGGGGAGCGCACCGGAATTCTCGGCGCCAACGGCGCCGGCAAGTCCACGCTGCTGGGGCTGATCGCCGGAACCGTCGAACCGGACTCCGGACGTATTAAACGTGGGAAAACCGTGAAATTGGGAGTGCTCGACCAGAAGTTCTCGCAACTCGAAACGATTCGCAACGACCGGGTCCGAGACGTCCTGGCACGTACCAAAACCTCATTCACCATCGACGGAAAAGACTTCACCCCGGCCCAATTATTGGAACGGCTGGGGTTCAGTCGTGACCATCTGTCCACCCCGGTCAGAGACCTGTCCGGAGGACAGAAACGACGGTTGCAACTTTTGTTGGTGCTGTTATCGGAACCGAACGTGTTGATCCTGGATGAACCGAGCAACGACGTGGACCACGAAATGCTGACGGCTATGGAAGATGTGCTGGACTCCTGGCCTGGCACTTTGTTGGTCGTCTCCCACGACCGATACCTGCTTGAGCGCGTCACCGATCAGCAATATGCCATCATCAACGGGACCTTTCGGCATTTGCCCGGTGGCGTCGACCAGTATCTCCAGCTGGCCGAACAGGCTGAGAGTCAAGCCAAGACGACACCGTCGACGAACCAGAAACAGCAACAACACAATTCCTCCGGCGCTGACAACGTCGCCGGTGACGAACAGTCACGTGGCTTGTCTGGGGCTGAGAAACACGCTGCGCGGAAAGAAGCGTCCTCGATTGAGCGCAAACTGGAGAAACTCAACACCGAACTCACTGAGCTAGAAGAAAAAATGGCCACTCACGACCAGACAGATTTCGAAGGGCTTGCGGACCTGACAGCCCAAGCCTCCGAGCTCCGCAAAGAGATTGATACCAAGGAATCCCGTTGGCTGGAGTTGCTCGACGCGGTAGAAAGCTAACCAGCTTTTAAGTCCCGTCCGGCTGGGTTGGTGGGCTGGGAAAGATCCGTTGGGCCAAATCTACGACTGCATGCAGGGCGGGGTTGTTATCGTGACGTTGCCAGATCATTCGCACCTCCAGCGGAGGTTGGGAGATGTCCTGAATTCTGGCGAAGCTCACGTTTTCGTGGGGCACATTGGTAGCCACGGAATCCAGGGTGATACCACACCCCATCCCCACGGCCACGAGGACCACCAAGGTCCAGGAATCAGGCGCGGTCTGCGTGACGCGAGGAACGAATCCGGCGGTATTGGCCAGAGCATTGAAGCGGTTGGGTAGGGCGGCCCCAAACCCGGAGGGCAAAGAAATCCAATTCTCGTGAGCGAGTTCTCTGAGATTGACCGCGGGCCGACCAGCCAAGCGGTGGGACGCTGGTAAGGCCACAATGACTTCTTCAAGCCCCATCAGGTGAGAACTAATTTCTGCCGGGAGGAAATCCCATCGCCCGATGGCCAGATCGACGCTGTGGTCCATCACTGATTGCAACGCCTGGTGAGAGAACTGAGCTGAGTTGTACTCTAGGCGCAACCCAGCGCGTTCTGTTCGCAAGGCTTTGGCTAACCGTGCAACCTGGGTATTGACTGATGCGCCGGCAAATCCGATCCGCACGTACCCGGCCGCTCCACTTATGGTGTCCTTTACCGTTTGACGAGCTTGATTCGAGGCGGCAATGAGATGCTGAGCGGGCTGTAGTAAGGCTTCACCGGCTGGAGTCAGAGACACCGTCCGTGTGGTGCGCTCAAAAAGAGTTGCACCGAGTTCACGTTCTAGCTGCTGAATCGCCCGCGAGAGAGGCGGCTGGGCCATGCGGAGGGATTTCGCAGCACGACCAAAGTGCAGTTCCCGGGCGACCGCCAGGAATTCTTTGGCCTGCTGGACTTCCATCATGCTCCCCCGCGAGATATTAGTACGGTCTGCGTATCAATATTTCCTCACCTAATATACGGGGGGAACGAGCTACACAGCGGGAACGGTGTGCTCCGGACGAAGCCCACCGGAGAGTAAATCCATCGTCCAGGTAACATAGTGTGGTGCCTGGGCAGGCAGATGGTGTCCGGTTGGGGCAACGATGACTCGCACATTCGGCGGGAGCGATGCCTGTTGCAAATTGTTCAGGTACTCCGCACGGTCGGAAGCGCCGGTGATGACCGTGGTGGGGACGGTGATCTGTTCCAGGTGGTGAATCCCTTTGCCTCGAAAAATCACCCGCCGCAGTGCGCCTTCCCGCGCTCGAGTGCTGTGACGTCCCCAGACACGGAAACCCAGTAAATGAGCCGCGCCCCAGCCGACGGAGCGGAAGCGCGAGGTCATCAGGAATTTATACAGCTTGTTGGTCTGTTCGATGCTGGCCTTGGCCTCATGGGAGTCTCGGAAAAGTGGCGCATTGAACATGACGAGTTCGGAAACGAGGCTGGGGTACTTGCGAGCTAACTTGAGAGCAATCAGGCCACCAAGGGAGTGTCCCACCAGAACGACAGGCTGGCCACCACTGATCGACAGCAACGCATTTTTCACGTGCTCAACGTGCTCGTTGTAATCGTAGCTTGCAGCTGGAACACGAGCTGCGCGTCCAAAGCCCAACAGATCAACAGTCGCCACACGGTAGCCGGCAGCGGTTAGTCGTCTGCGCGCCGGATTCCAGTACTTCGCGGAGGTGAGTAAACCGTGCAAGAGCACCACGGGGTGAGACTCTCCGGGGTACTGATGAATGAACTCATCAACTGTGGCAGTCATGGCAACTCTTCTTCGTTCTCGAGGGTTGGGCTATGCAAGATCCTTACAAAATGGACAGTCGATTTTCGGACCGGTGTACATACTGTAACACCAAGGTTTGAAGAAATTTACCTCATGTTTGCTTTTGGGGTGGTGTTTTCAGGCACACTGAACGTATGGATGACAGCACCTCTCTAGGACAGGGCAGAGGCGTCATCGCCGATGCTCACGGCACCGCCCGAAGCCCGTGGGCGATGAGTAGTCAGCTGATGCAGGATTACTACGACACCGAATGGGGTGTCCCCATCACGGATGAAGCTGGGCTTTTTGAGCGGATCAGCTTAGAAGTCTTCCAAACCGGCCTATCTTGGCGCACCATTTTGACTAAACGCCCCGCCTTTCGCAAAGCCTTCTGCCAGTTCGACCCCGATGAGGTCGCGACCTTCGACGAGGATACGGTGGAGCGTTTGGTACGCCTTGATGGGATTATTCGACACCGGGGGAAAATTCGGGCAACCATTGCCAATGCTGTGGCGACGCGTGCGCTGCGCGATAAAGGCGGGCTGGTGCAGTTGGTGTGGTCGTTTCATCCAGAGACGACGCCCATGCCACGCACCAGCGATGAGGTGCCCACACAGTCAGCTGAATCGGTAGCGCTGGCTCGCGCGCTGAAGAAATCCGGTTTCCGGTTTGTGGGGCCCACCAATATGTTCGCGATGATGGAGGCTATTGGGATGGTCGATACCCATCTGCTGGGTTCGTTCCGGCGCGGGGTCTCCGGTCTTTTTGATTCCCAAGGGAACCGGATGAAAAGGCCATGGGACGAAACCGGGTGACCTGGGGCAGGGATAGTGCTAAGACTCTCGGGTGGCCTCAATCCAGCTGAGGTATTCCTCGGTGACATCGCCGGTGGTGTAGTGGCCCGTAAAGCACGACAGCTCCAAATTGGTGACGTGAGATCCAGTAGTGATGGCCTCCACCATGGCATCCACTTCTTGGTAGACCAGCCGGTCAGCCCCAATGACTTGGGCTACTTCGTCTTCGGTGCGGTTTGCCGCAACCAATTCGCCTCGGGTGGGCATATTGATACCGTACACGTTGGCGTAGCGGATCGCCGGCGCCGCCGACGCGAAGATCACTTTGCGTGCCCCGGCATCCCGGGCCATCTGGACAATCTGTTTGGAGGTGGTTCCGCGCACGATGGAGTCATCGACCAGCAGTACCGATTTGCCCTGAAATTCTTCGGGTAGCGCATTGAGTTTCTGACGCACTGACTTCTTTCGAACCTTCTGGCCAGGCATGATGAAGGTACGACCCACATAGCGGTTCTTATAGAAACCTTCGCGGTAAGGCAGGTTAAGGGAACGGGCCAGTTCCATGGCGGTGGGACGCCCGGAATCTGGGATAGGCATCACCACATCAATATCGCCCAGATCCAAAGTGGCGCGAACCTTGGCGGCTAGGGTCTCGCCCATGCGCAACCGTGCTTGATAGACCGAGATCCCGTCCAGGGTCGAGTCCGGACGTGCTAAGTACACGTACTCGAAGGCATCCGGAACCAGACGTGGGTTCTCTGCGCACTGCCGGGTGAAGAGCTTTCCACTATCGGAAATGAAAATGGCCTCACCTGGAGCGACGTCTCGGACCAACTCATATCCACCGGAGGCCAAAACCAGAGACTCGGAGGCCACCACCCATTCGGGGTCCCCGTTGTCATCAAACCGACGGCCCAAGACCAGTGGGCGAATGCCGAAGGGGTCACGGAATGCCAGCAAGCCATAACCGGCTATCAAGGCAATCGCTGCATAGGTGCCGTTGACACGCTGATGGACGGTGGAGACAGCTTGGAACAGGTCATCTTCAGTGGGCTCTTTACCAACCAGCGAGTTTTGCAGAGCGTTAGCCAGAACATTCAGCAAAATTTCGGTGTCCGAGGAGGAGTTCAGATGCCGGCGGTCAACGTGGAAGAGCTCTTTGGTTAGTTCGCGTGTGTTGGTGATATTACCGTTGTGCACCAGGGTAATGCCGTACGGGGCATTGACGTAAAAAGGTTGCACCTCATCTTCATTGCTGGCCGAACCACTGGTGGCGTAGCGGACATGCCCCAACCCCACATTGCCCAGCAAAGTACGCATATCCCGGGTCCGGAAGCATTCGCGCACATGCCCGCGGTGTTTGACGGTGTGGAAAGTGGAGTGTTCATCGTAGGTTGA
The DNA here is from genome assembly GCF_003185945.1 of Auritidibacter sp. NML120636. Classification (NCBI taxonomy): domain Bacteria; kingdom Bacillati; phylum Actinomycetota; class Actinomycetes; order Micrococcales; family Micrococcaceae; genus Auritidibacter; species Auritidibacter sp. NML120636. The sequence continues at coordinate 79,085 of NZ_QHLO01000006.1, read as the reverse complement.
GATACCGGTGGAGTCTTGACCGCGATGTTGCAACAGCAACAATGAGTCATAGATACTCTGGTTAACCGGGCTGGTCGAAACGAGACCGACAATTCCACACACGACGGTGAGCTCCCTCTACATGGGTATACGGCAGATGACCGAACCATTAAATCACTATTCGGTACCGACGGTGTACTTGAAGACAGCGGGACTACCAGCACCAGCCGATGCACAGACAGCACAGCAGACAGAACGTGTCGCCCCGATGATTCACAACCACCACAAGGACCACCCGGCAGACCTGGCGGTCCGAACTGCCCAGCACCCCGATGTTCTTCCGGCGTTGCGGATGCGGAACCTAGCCAATCGCAAGGTAAAGGTATATGCCGGGTTGGGCGACGAGCGGTTCTTCACCCGGCTGGAAGAACGACTAGACCAGGACGTGGCCTGGTCTCAGCGTGGCTTGGCTGCCGAGGCCGATCTGGTCATTGCAGAGACCGGGCCCAAAGATTTTTCCGAGACCTCTGGGATTATAGCAGTGGCGGGAGCTACTCCGGTGTTACCTGAGGATGCCGAGACCGGGGTGGGGATTCAGATGGGTATGCTTTAGGTTCACCCCGTCTGGGAACAGCGTGAACGGCCGGACCAAGACACCGACAGCCCCGGTTCAGGGTGCGATCCACCTTATGAGAAACGGTCTTAGCCGGACGTCCAGCGTTGGTGTGGGTCCTCGCTGAAGATCAGGACACCCGAGATGTCTATGCCCGCCACGGCTTTGTAGCAGATGGACAAAGCGAAAAGCTCACCGGCGACTGGGAAGGGCTGACCGAGATACGGATGGTCCGGAGCCAGTCGGTGACCGGGGGAGCTTTGATAACCTAAAGGTTATGTCGGTCACCGATCTTACGGCCTCTACACAGAACTACCTCAAAGCCATTTGGACGTTGCAGGAATACTCTGAAGATCCCGTGACGGCCAAAGTTCTCGCCGAAAAAATCGGGGTGCGGTTATCCTCCGCATCGGATGCGGTCCGGAAATTGGCTGACCAACAACTCGTGATCCACCAGCCCTATGGTTCAGTGGAACTCACAGCCGAAGGAACGGGCTATGCCATCGACATGGTGCGTCGCCACCGGCTGATCGAGGCCTTTCTGGTCGAAACACTGGGATACCGATGGGATGAGGTTCACGAAGAAGCCGACGCGCTCGAGCACGCGGTCTCGGACATGATGATCGATCGCATTGACCAACACCTCGGATTCCCGACCCGTGATCCGCACGGTGATCCCATCCCGCGCAGGGATGGCAGTATTGACGCCCCCGAGCTCGACTGCTTGTCCGTGTTACACGTAGGAGACCGGGCCCGTATTGAGCGCATCTCAGATGCGGATCCGGCGATGCTACAGTTTTTCGACCGCCAGGGACTACACCCCGGAGTGGAATTCACGATCGTGCCGTCGGCGCCTTATTCGGGCTCGATGGCCGTCTCAGTCGGCGAGGCATCTACCGAGCCGGTCTGGCTGGGAGTTGACGCCACGAATAGCATTTGGGTGTACCGTTTGTCCTCGCCTGAAACGTCCTGATTCCGACTCACGGCCGGAAGTATGGCACAATGTTTGGGGTGTTCGTGATCCGCCATGGTGTAACGGCAGCACGCCAGCCTTTGAAGCTGCGCGGTCTAGGTTCGAATCCTAGTGGCGGAACTGGAGAGCGATTTTAGCCTTCATCTCACTCTGTGCCGATGACCAAAGGAAGTGACCAGGTGACTCAGCCTCCCGCTCCAGTAGCCGTGATCGTTCTGGCGGCCGGCCAGGGCACTCGGATGAAATCTTCTACTCCGAAAATCCTGCATCAAATCGGCGGGCGCTCACTCGTTGGCCATGCGCTTCACGCAGCTCAGAGCCTCAACCCTGAACATCTCGTGGCGGTAGTGCGTCACGAACGCGATCGTGTGGTGGCACACCTGCAAGAACTCGTGCCCGAGGTTGTTATCGCCGACCAGGACGAGATTCCGGGCACCGGTCGGGCCGTGGAACAAGGGCTCCAGGCGCTGCCGGCCGACACGACCGGAACCGTGGTAGTCACCTACGGTGACGTCCCGTTGCTGACCCCGCAAACCCTGAGCACGCTGGTGGCCTGTCACCATGACCAGGGTAACGCCGTGACCGTGCTGACCGCAGAGGTCTCCGACCCCACCGGATACGGTCGTATCGTCCGCGATGACCAGGGCCTTGTGGAGCGCATCGTCGAGCACAAGGACGCGCTACGTCATGCCGAGGAAACCGGCGATGACTCGCTGGTGAACATCCACGAGATCAACTCTGGGATCTATGCTTTCGACGCTCAAGTGCTGGCTCGTACGCTGGCCGAGGTCTCCACCGATAACGCTCAGGGTGAGAAGTACTTGACGGATGTGCTTAGCCTGGCCCGCGCCGAGGGCGGCCGGGTCGCCAGTTGGGTCACCACCGATGTGTGGGAGGTTGAAGGCGCGAACGACCGTCGTCAGCTGGCAGCCTTGGGCGCCGAACTGAATCGTCGGATCACTGATTTTTGGATGCGTCAGGGCGTGACCATCGTTGACCCGGCCACCACCTGGATTGACATCGAGGTTGAGCTGGCCGCCGACGTCACCATTAAGCCGGGAACCCAGCTCCACGGCTCTACTCGGATTGCTCCCGGCGCCACCATTGGCCCAGACACCACGCTGACCGATGTCCATGTCGGTCAGCACGCGACCGTCAAGCGTACCGATGGGACCGAGGCAATGATTGCTGCGGGAGCTAAAGTGGGACCATTCACCTATCTGCGCCCCGGTACCGTCCTGGGAGAAAACGGCAAAATCGGTGCCTTTTATGAAACCAAGAATGTCACCGTAGGCGCTGGGTCTAAACTCTCCCACCTGGGGTATGCCGGCGACGCCGAGATTGGAGAGAACACCAATATTGGATGTGGCAATATCACCGCAAACTATGACGGGGTCAATAAGCATCGCACCGTGATCGGTTCCGAGGTGCGCACTGGATCTAATACCGTCTTTACTGCTCCGGTAGAAATCGGCGATGGCGCCTACACGGGTGCGGGCGCTGTGGTACGAGACAATGTGCCCGCTGGGGCCCTGGCCATCAACCAGGTTTCTCAGCGCACCATTGAGAATTGGACCATCACCAAGCGTCCCGGTACGGCTGCCGCTCGAGCCGCAGAAGCCGCTGGAGAAGCATCTGAACACACCGATGGCGACCGGTCCGCGAACTAGTCACTAGCATCTCGCTGTGATGACGAGCCACAACACAACTTCCACAACGGCGACGGGAAGACAAGAACCTCTCAGGCCTGCCGTTGAGGACAAAAACTACATAGTGTAGTTTGCAAGAACTATCGCACGCACATTTCTGTCGAGGGAGTCGATCGTTGAGCGAGATTAGTCATCACGAAAATAAGAAGCTGGTCCTGGCTTCGGGCCGGGCGCATCCCCAGTTGGCCGATGAAATTGCCGAGGCCTTGGGTACTGAGCTTCTCTCGCTGTCAGCCTACGACTTTGCCAACGGGGAGATTTACGTTCGCCCCGGCGAATCGGTGCGTGGTAAAGACTGTTTCGTCATCCAGGCGCACCCAGCACCGTTAAACAACTGGCTGATGGAGCAGCTCTTGCTCGTCGATGCGATGAAGCGTGCCTCAGCACGACGGATCACCGTGGTCTCGCCCTTCTACCCGTACGCGCGTCAGGACAAAAAGGGGCGTGGACGCGAACCTATTTCCGGACGCCTGGTCGCTGATCTCTATAAGGCCGCTGGTGCCGACCGCATTATGTCGGTGGACTTGCACACCGCTCAAATTCAGGGGTTCTTCGATGGACCGGTGGATCACCTGTTCGCAGTGCCCATCCTGGCCGATTACATTCGTGGCAAGGTTGGCGACTCCGAGGTTACGGTGGTCTCTCCGGATACGGGACGCGTGCGGGTGGCCGAGCAGTGGGCCGATCGGCTGGGCGGTGTCCCGCTGGCTTTCGTACACAAGACCCGTGACCTGACCACTCCGAACAAAGCTGAGTCGAAAACCGTGGTCGGGAAGATCGAGGGTCGCACCTGTGTGCTGATCGACGACATGATCGATACCGGTGGCACCATCGCCGGTGCGGTGCGAGTGCTGAAAGAAGCCGGGGCGAAAGATGTCATTATTGCCGCTACTCACCCGGTCTTCTCCGATCCTGCCGCCCAGCGGTTAGCCGAGTGCGGGGCCCGTGAAGTGGTGGTTACCAATACCTTACCGATTCCGGCGGCCAAAAAGTTCGAGAACCTCACCGTGCTTTCCATCGCTCCACTGATAGCCCGGGCCATCAAGGAAGTCTTCGAAGACGGTTCTGTCACCAGCCTGTTCGACGGCAACGCCTAAGAACTGGCGATCGGCCGATCACTAGCCGGCCCTCGTTACTTTGTCGAGTCCATGATGGTCCCACACTCGCCTGCGCAGACACCCAGATCGCTGATAGAGCGTCTGAAAACTGACGCGACCTATCTGGGCCCGGCGGAACGTAAAGTCATCGTGGCAGTCATCGAGGCATTCGAACAGATACCTGATCTATCTGCCACCGATCTGGCTGCTCGCGCTCAAACATCGGCGGCTACCGTCGTGCGAGCCGCACAGAATTTGGGCTATTCAGGCTTTCAGAGGCTGAAGGATGAGATCTCTCGGTCTCTTCTCGCCCAAGCTGACCAGTCGCAGGTGGCCACTGCCCAGGGGCAGGTCAGCGGTGCCGTGCAGCTGTCCGCGTTGCAGTTGTTGAGTCGAGATGTTTTTGCTGCTGCCCGGAGCGAAATCGCCCTGACTGAGCGAATGCTTGCCAGCGAGGTCATGGAGCAGGCGGTCACTGCGGTGGCGTCGGCGAAGACCATTCTGTTAGTCGGCACCGGAGGTTCAGCAATTCCGGCCCAAGAGGCCGCGCTACGCTACACCATGTCAGGCTTAACCGCCGTGGCCCCCGTCGATGTCCTGGGGCAACAATTTACTGCTCGGATGCTCTCTGAGCGGGATGTCTGTATTGCGGTGAGCTACTCGGGAGCCAATAAACACACTCTCGACTCCGTGCGAGCCGCCCAAACTGCGGGGGCACTCATTATCGCTATTACGAGCTCTGGGATTTCTCCTCTGGCTCAACAAGCAGACCTGACGTTGACTGCTGGAAGCCGAAACGACGACCAGGAAGTGCTGGTGTCCAGAATTTCCCACACCTTGGTGCTCAACATCTTAGGTCTCGCCGCTCAGCGTCTCGTGTTTCACGATGCCGAACCTCACATGGGACCTTCAGAAAAACTGGGTCCGCTACTGTCCGACGCGCTCGAACCTGACATCTCTGAGGTCGAGGATTAATCGAAAAAATCTCACGTGGTAACAATCGTCACATCGGTTAGCTGAGATTGTTAAACCGTTGTCGCGACCCGTTCACGGTGTATTTATCTTCGCTCGTTCTACTGGGGTGTAACACCGTTTCATCGATAAAGTAACGATGAAATGTGTGGGCCTCGTTGAGAAATATACCGTGAGGAGGGCGAGATGGCACCGTGGGGCGATCCCAACAGTATTCATAACCTGCGCCCTCTTCCCGGAGTGACCAGCACAGCCAAGGGCCCCGCTAAGATTTACCGCTCGTCGGTTCCGGGGAAACTTCAACTCTCCGCTCCCGAATTGTGCGCCGTCGATGGGATTGGGACCGTGATCGACCTGCGTGAGCCAGAAGAGATCCTTCAGCGCCCGGACACACTGCCAGAGCACGTTGGCTATATCAATATTCCGCTCTATCGGGGACCAGTTCCCAGAGACGAGCCCATTTTGCAGGTCTATTCCAGACTCATCACCCAACGCGGTGCTCAACTCGTCTGCGTGTTAAAAGCTGTCACAATGGCGCTCGATGATGGCGTACTCATTCACTGCACTGCCGGAAAGGACCGCACGGGACTTGTGGCAGCGCTGGTTCTTTCGGTGGCAGGAATACACCGGGACATCATTGTTGCCGATTATGCCCGCAGTGCTGACGAGCTACCGGACAGTTACCACGCACAAGTCGCTACCGAGATGTCGAGTCAATGGGATACCTCGTCTGAAGAATTCTCTCAGGCCCTCAGATTGCATACCCTCAGCCCCGCCTCAGCGATGAGGCACTTACTGGAACACCTAGACCATCGTTACGGTTCAGTCGCGCGTTTTCTTGACTGCGTTGGTTTCAGCCTTCCTGAGCAACGCGTACTGGCTGAGCATCTGCATGCGAGGCGAGAGCCGAAGGGGGCCTGAGATGGCAGACTCATGGCACATAGCTCACTTAACCGACCCGCACCTGACCGAAAACCAGCAGACCCTGTATGGTGGCTCAATCGACCCCTGGGGGCAACTGCGTCAAACATTCGAGGCCCTCTCGCCCGCGGTGACGCTGGTTTACCGGATGCCGTGGTAATCAGTGGCGACCTATGCCAGCGTGGCCATGATGCCTACGCTGAAGTCGCTGGTTTTCTTACCGAGCAACGAAGGCGCTTGGGCTGTCCGATCCTTGTCGTTCCAGGTAACCACGATGAACCGGGGGCGATCGATGCTCGTTTTCACGATCCTGACACCAGCCATACTGATCCCCACGATGCAAGCAATAGCATCATCGCGGTACCCGGTCTGCGACTCATCGGGCTCAATACCCATGGTTATGGCCACCCACACGGTTGGCTTGAGACCACCTCATTGGATTGGCTAGAACACCACATCCGCCAAGACGGCACCGAGGACATTGTTTTAGTTCTGCACCATCCGCCGGTACCGGGGATGATCGCCGGCCTGCGTCACCGCGGTCTCCTGGATTCTGACTCTCGCCGGCGGCTCGCAGAGATTATGACCGGTTCGCGGGTTTGTCTGATCCTGAGCGGACATTACCACCTGAATCAATACGGCAGCTTTGCCGGAATCCCGGTCAGCGTTGCTCCCGGAATCTCCTATAGCAACGACCCCCTAGCCCCCGGAGAAACAATCCTGGCGCGGGCGGTCTTTGGATTCGTTCGCGTTGAACGAGAACCCCCAGGGCCCCCGGATATCGTGAGCAGCCTTCTTCCCTGTTCAGAACCATCCAGAGTGGTTTTCACTCTGGAGGCTTCTCCCTCGTCCCCCTAAACCCTGACCAACCCGAAACCACTGTTCACCGACAAACGTTGAGGAGGAAACCATGAAAAAAACCACCAAACTGCTCGCTCCGCTTGTTCTCATTCCTGCTCTTGCCTTGAGCTCCTGCGCTGATGAAGCGCAGGAACAGATGAACGAGTCTGACTCTGGGGATAACACCCTGACCGTTTACACCTCAGAACCGCAAGAGAAAATCGACGAGATCATTGATGCCTTTGCGGAGGTTAATCCCGACGCAGAAATTGACGTGTTCCGTGCTGGCACGGGTGAGCTGAAGACTCGTGTGGCCAGCGAAAAAGAAACCGGCGAGATTCAAGCCGATGTCATTTTGGCAGCGGATGTGCCCACTTTCGAAGATTACGCCGCAGAAGGTGATCTTGCCGAGCTGAATTTGGAGAACACCGATTCGCTTGATGACTCCTACGTCGATGAAGACAACTACTGGGTCGGGACCCGACTCATTCCGACGATTATTGCTGTCAATACAGACGTTATTTCCGAAGAGGATGAACCGAGCTTATGGCAGGACCTCACCAATTCGGACTATGAAGGTCAAATAGCGATGCCCAACCCGGACGTATCTGGTGCCGCCGCATTCAACACGGCGGTTTGGCGTTCGAGTGATGAGCTAGGAGATCAATGGCTCGAGGACTTGGTCGCCAATGATCCCACCATCTTGGAATCCAATGGTCCCGTAGGACAGGCCGTGGGTGAAGGGACCACCGGCCTTGGCATCGTGGTGGATTACGTCATTCGCGACCTGGCTGATCAAGGTTCGCCGGTAAAAGTCGTATACCCGGAAGATGGCGCACCTTATGTGTCACAGCCGGCGGGTGTGTTTGCTGATAGTGACAACCAGGAACTGGCTAATCAGTTCGTGGATTTCTTGATTTCCGAAGACGGACAGCAGATGGCTGCTGAACAGTCCTACCTTCCGGTTCGTGATGACGTGGGGGTTCCTGAGGGGGCTCCGGAGCTGGCAGATCTTAATCTGATGGATCCTGATTTGGAAGAAATTGCGGCTGAACAGGATGAAGCCGTGTCCTATTTCAATGGATTGCTGAAGTAAGGTGAGTCAGCTGGCTAGCACCGCGGGTAACGTGGCTCCGAGAACTCGCACAGGACGTGCCGATGGCTTGTTCATCATGCGATGGGCAGTTGTTCTGGCCCTGGTACTCATTGTTGTTGTTCCGCTGGTTGCGCTGATCAAGGTGGGAATTGATCCCACAGCTTTGACGGTTTTTTCCGACCCCGCGGTGCTAGAAGCGCTCACGAATTCGGTGGTCTCAGCTACCATCTCCGCGATGATCGCGACCACGCTGGGGGTGATCTTCGCCATAGTCTTAGACCGGTTGATCATCCCCGGCGCCCAACTCATTCGTTGGTTGTTGCTTATTCCCTTTTTGATTCCGCCCTTCATCGGCGCGATGGCATGGATGGCGCTCTTAGGGGTCAACGGTCCTGTCAACCGGATCTTGGAACAGATGGGTCTCGAGGCGAATCTCAGCATCTTCGGTGGATCCGGCGTGATCCTCCTACTCACCATTCACTCCTATCCCACGGCTTTTCTCGTGGTCTCGACGGCGTTGCGTCGGGTCCCCGGCAACCTTGAGGAAGCCGCAAGAATCTCAGGTGCCTCGACGTTCAAGGTCATGACCACCGTGACTCTGCCACTGATGCGACCTGGGATCGTTGCCGCCTTGATCCTCACCTTGGTGGCGAATCTTTCCGACTTTGGTATCCCCGCTTTGATTGGTCTGCCGGAGGGTTATACCACGCTCACCACGCTGGTATACCGCTACCTCGCCTCGGCAACCATTTCGAATCCTCTTCCAGCAGCCTCGGCGATCGGAATGGTGCTTCTGGTCGTCGCGCTCGTAACCATCCTCGCGCAACGTCGCATGCCGACAGCCTCACAGCTATCCGATACAGCCGTAGCGCAGAAAGCCCATCCAGGCCGGGGCATGCAATACCTGCTCAGCGCGACACTGTGGGCATGGATCGTGCTTATCTGTATCGTCCCTATGGTTGCGCTGAGCGTGCAAGCTCTACTGCCGGCCCCGGGAGTCCCCTTGATCTGGGAGAACCTGACGTTTGACAATTTTGGTTCCGCTCTCACCTCCCGCGGGGCCGTTCAGGGCCTCCAGAATTCGCTGATGTTGGCCGGTTCCGCGGCCGTGATTTGTGGGGTGCTGGGGTTGTTGGTTGGGATCGTGCTGACCAGATCTCGATCCCGACTCAACCCTGCGATCGACGTGCTCGCAACGTTGCCTCAGGCCTTGCCCGGACTGGTGATCGCGGTGGGATGGTTGCTCATTGCCCCGATGTTCAAGATCTTCAATACCCCGTGGGTGATTCTCGGCGCGTATGTCATGGCTTTCATAGCCCTCGTTGTCCAGCAGGTCCGCGCACCGTTGGCCACCATTTCGTCCTCTTTGGAAGAATCAGCTCAGATTTCGGGAGCTACTCATGCCCGAGCGGTGCTGGACATCACTGCCAGAATGGTGACTCCCGCGGTGATCACCGGCATCATCGTTGTATTCTTCACTGCAGTCCGAGAACTCACCATTTCCATTCTGCTGGTCGCACCGGGATCGCAAACGCTGGGTGTCACCATATTCAACCTGCAACAAGCCGGTAACTACAACGCGGCCTCTGCGCTGGCGGTGGTGGTTGCTCTGGTCGGCATGATCGGGCTGTCCTTTGCCGGGTGGTTGGGCTCCCGCCGTGCCAGCTGATGTCTGTCGTTCTTTGTTCTTGCTGGTCTTGCTTCGCCTCTACGTTCGAAAGATGATTGCTTCTTATGTCTGATATCAGCATTTCGCAACTCAACCACAGCTATAACAGTGCCACCCCGGAATCACAGCTAGCTCTTCAAGATATTTCGCTTAACATCGCCGATGGAGAATTTATCGCCCTGGTCGGGCCCTCCGGATCCGGTAAAACCACCTTGTTGCGCACACTGGCAGGGTTCATCCGACCGCTGAGTGGACGGATAACGTTGGGTGGACGGACCCTATTTGCTTCCGATATCTGGGTACCACCACATCGACGTCAACTGGGTATGGTATTCCAAGACCACGCGGTATGGCCTCATATGAGCGTCAGCGAGAATGTGGCGTATCCTCTCAAACGTGCCGGACTGCGCTCGGCAGAAATTTCGGCGCGGGTCGAGAAGATACTCGAGGACGTGGGACTGGTGGAGTTCGCTCAGCGCAAGCCCACACAGTTGTCCGGAGGACAGCGACAACGAGTTGCATTGGCCCGCGCAATCGTCGCAGAGCCGTCAGCACTTTTGCTTGACGAAGCGTTGTCGGCCTTAGACGAGCCGCTTCGCGCTCGGCTTCGCCTGGAACTTCGCAGGCTCACCACCGAGCAAGGTCTCACCGCGGTGCACGTGACCCACGACCGCTCTGAAGCACTAGCGATTGCCGACCGTGTGGTGGTGATGGATCAGGGCCGAATTGTCCAAGTTGGTACCGCAAGCCAGATGACGGCCAGTCCCGCGTCAAGTTTTGTGGCTGGCTTTCTTAATGATGCGACGCTGTTTCCAGGAAGTATCTCATCGGGTCGGTTCTATCCGGACCACCCGGGGGTGAACCTGTACACTGCTGGCACGGATCATGCTCCCGCGAAGGTCAGTTTCGTTGATGACGTGCAGGCTGGTGCCGGCAGGCAACGAGCTATCGCTAGCGTCGACCCCTACCATATTCGCCTGGAGTCGGTGTCTCAGCCCGACGGAGACGATGTGCAGGTGGCGCGAGTCACCTCGATCTTGCAAGGTCGCGATCGGACCGAAACCGCGCTCGAATGGGGAGACACGGAGGTGCGTGTTTTTGGCGATCCGGATCAACCGGTTCGGCAACCGGGCGAGCTGGTCCAGCCCGTGATTCAATCCGCACACGTATACTTGAACTAAATCAATCCAGCGAACAGGATCTCTTGCGTGCACGACCAAGACCGCCCTCAGCCAGGTGCTACCTGGTATCTCGTCCGCCACGGTCAAACTGATTGGAATAAGGCCGGCCGGATGCAGGGACGCACCGACATTCCGCTCAATGACACCGGTCGCGCCCAAGCGGTTTTGGCAGCTGAGGAACTGGCAAATCTGCGTCCCACGGCGGTGATTAGCTCGCCACTGTCTCGGGCACAAGAAACCGCACAGATTATCGCCACCCGGATCGGGGGAGTCGAGGTCCACATCGAACCTGGGCTGATTGAACGATCCTACGGCAGTGCGGAAGGCCGGGATGTACGGGGATTGTCCGATGAGCAACGTCAGGCTCTGATGGACGGTGGTGAACCACGTGCGGAGGCGGGGCGACGTGGGGTGCGGGCACTGCGAGAGCTTAAAACCCGCTACGGTGATGCCCCGGTGGTCATTATTAGTCACGGGGCACTGATTCGAGTCATGCTCGAGCAACTCACTGGAGAGCCACACCCCCGGATCGCTAACGCCGAAATTAGGGCGATTGACTCTCGACTGGTGTGATCACCACCGCAGCATTGTGGCCACCAAAACCGAAGCTGGGAGCCAACACCGCCGAGGGTTGCCAATGTTGTGTGGATGTCACCACCTGAATCTGATCAGAAAAATCTGGGTGCTGAAGATTCCGGGTGCCCGGAATGAGCCCGGCACAAATAGACTCAACCGCCATGGCCACCTGCAAAGCACCGGATCCGCCCATCAAGTGACCGGTCACCGACTTGAGTGCGGTGACCGGCACACCGGGAAGGCACGCGCCAAAAATTCGTGATAAAGCAGCTACTTCGGCAGCATCCCCACGGGGAGTGGAGGTAGCGTGAGCGCTGATCTGTCCGATCTGGTACGGTTCGAGACCGGCATCCGCTAGAGCATCAGCGATCGTCTGTCCGGCCCAGCGACCGGTGGGGTCTGCCGCGGTGGGATGAAAACTATCCTGGCCCATCCCGCCTCCGGCCAACAGCGCCAGGGGACGGGCCGGGTCGGCTTCCAGGAGTAATGCCACCGCGCCGGAAGCCATCACGAACCCATCGCGTGCGGCATCGAAAGGTCGGCAGATCTGATCCGGATTTGCATTCTTGCTCAGCGCCCCAACCAATGCATTACCGGTCAGATTCACCGGATTCACCGCGTCTTCATAGCCGATTACCAGCACGCGGCGGGCATAACCGTGGCGTATCCGGCGCAAAGCGGTCACGAGCGCGATCGTGGAGGACGCGCACGTGGCACTCACCGCTTCGGTCCCGCCATGACTGCCATAGCGTTGGGCGGCCAGTGTGGCCACCGTATCGGGGGAGGCCGTTAGGACCGCTGGGATCGCGGGCGCTCGCGAGACGCCGGAGGTGATGGCTTCGACCGCGCGGTGAATTGTTGTCACCGGTCCGTTGGCGCTGGCGGCAATAATGTCCCCGCCAAAAAAAGGTTCATCGGATGTGGGGGTGCCGGAATACCCCAGGGCCTGATCGGCTGCACAGATTGCCATCACCACAGCCTGATCCACCCGGTTCGATAACGGTGGGTCAAAGATGTCGGTGGCATCGATCGGCTCAGCTGTGGCAGCTACGCGGACACCGGTTTGCTGTACGAGAGACTCCGGCAGGGGGCTGAACAGATGGTGCCCGTCAGTTACAGAATGCCAGAGCCTAGCGGTCCCGTGCCCAGCTGCGCTCACCGCGCCCATCCCGGTGATGCCAACCTGGTGGATACTCATAACCGGTGGGCCTTTCCCTCATCAATGAGTTGGGTGAGGCGTCGGCGTTGAATTTTCTCTGAGCTGGTCCGTGGGAAACGGGCGATGGAGTACCAGCGCCGTGGTCGGAAGGGCTCCGGGATGTTGTCGCGGGCGAGGGCCACCAATTCGGATTTTGTGGGCGCCTGTGGAGTTTCGATCACCCCGGCGATGATCACGCCCAGACGTGGATCGGGCAAACCGACGGTGGCTGTTGCCCCCGTGACCAGGGGGCCAAGAGCTTGAGCCAGCCTGTCATCGGCCTCGACGAGGCTGATGGTGTTGGCCCCGGTGGTGACGATCTCGTCGCCACGGCCAGCTAACTGAATCCACCGATCCTGCACCATCCCCCAGTCACCCACGGTGCGCCAACCGAATTCGTCGCTGAGTTGGGCAGGGGAATTGAGATACCGTGCTGACGCCGACGGGGCGCGAAACCACAGCTGCCCCAGACAGTTCTCGGCCAAGACCCGGTTGGTGGTGTCTCGGACCTGGGCAGTGACGTGGTCATAGAGGCGTAACCGGTTGGAATAGCTGATCCCGCAGGGATCCGGTGTGGAATCGGCAATGAATCCGATTTCTCCGGTGCCAAAGTAGTTGATCAGTTTTGCGCGCGGCACTTTCTCCGCGACCCGGTCGCGTAATGCTTGAGGGACTGCCGAACCTCCGGTGACCAGTACCTGAAGATTCCCTAGCCGTTCGGTCTGATTCCCGGCGGCCTCCAGAATGCCCAGCAAGACGGCCGGTGCCGCCACGACGCGGGTGATTGGCCAGTGGGTGAAGGCTGCGGTCATGTGCCGAAAATGCGCCCGGCCGGTCACCACGCAGGTTTCACCAGCGCCCAGTGCCTCGACCACCGCGTAGAGGATGAGGCTATACGACAACGTTCCGGGGGCCAGTGTTGTGTGACCTGCTACCTGGAGTCGTTGGTGCGAGGCCCGGTAATTGGCCCGGTACTCGCCCCGGGTTTTGATAAATGCTTTGGGTTGTCCCGTCGTCCCCGAGGAAAACAACACGAGATAGGGATCTGCATCCTGCAGAACCGTGGTGTCTTTGGGATCCACGTCTGGTGCCAGCAACAGTTGCGGGCCGAGCACCGTTCCAGGAAAGCCGTGGGTACGAAGATACTGGGAGAAAGTCTGGTCATCGGTGACTACCACAGTGATACCGGCAGAGGAGATATTGCCCCACAGCTGGTCGTGCCAGTCCCTTGGATTCAGCACGCTGAGCACCACCGGGCCCATACTGAGCTCGGCAAAGAGACGTACGGTGGTCAACGCATCGTGCAGACACAACGCCACGACCGGGTAACCGGCAAGATCCTGGTGAGGGCTGTCCGGGGTTTCCCGCGCCACCTGCTGGAGTCGTGACGCTGTGGTGCGGGATGAGCTCAGCAGCTCACCATAGGTAATGTATTGACCCTGGTCATCGGCGAGGGCGATGCGCTCGGGGGTCTCGATTGCGCGGGTCAGAACTGATTGTACAAAGGGCATAAGTCGACACCCCCTTACCACTTCACCACGGATTGGACAGGCCGTGCCGGAGACTGTCCCGGCGTTCCTTGCTATCTAAACACATCGCTCAGGCGAGGTTGAAGTGGTCGAAGCCAGTGCGCTCATGCTAGAATGCAACAGTTGCCCAGGCGAGGGAGCAGACTTGCTCCGTTATCGACGAGGCTGATGAGATCACCGTTGCCAGCTGTCTTCATGCTCGGCGTATCACAGATTCTCTTTGTTCCTGCCTGGTCGTGATGAGCACTAGCTCGTGAGTATTAACAGGAGGACTCATTATGGCGATTGATACCGTCAACATCAATGTCGAATTTCGCACCGATACTGGCAAGGGTGCATCCCGCCAGGCGCGCCGCGAAGGCAAAATCCCGGCCGTCATTTACGGTCACGGTTCAGAGCCGCGCCACATTCTGATGCCTGAGTACGACACCTTCATGGCTTTGCGGACCCCCAACCAATTGCTGAAACTCACCGCTGACGGTGAAGAGATCATGGCACTGGCCAAAGATATTCAGCGCAACCCGCTGAAAGAAAAGATCGAGCACGTTGACCTGCTGATCGTGCGTCGCGGTGAAAAGGTGGTTGTTGACGTGCCCGTTGAGGTCGAAGGCGAAGTGGCACCTGGCTTCACCTACTTCTTGGAAGAAGCCTCCCTGCCGATCGAAGCCGACGCGCTGGACCTGCCGGATTCTGTGACCGTCTCGGTAGAAGGACGCGAAGGCGGCAACCACGTGCTGGCTTCCGACGTGCAGCTGCCGGCTGGCACTTCGCTGCAACTGGAAGATGACGCTGTAATCGCTACCGTCGACGAGATCGTCGAGCAGGACCTGGGTGAAGAGCCCGAAGCAGGTACTGAGGGCGACGAGGCCGCTTCTGGCGACGAGGCCAACAGCCAGGGCTCTGAAAACAGCGACGACTAAGTGTCTCGTCACGGAGATATATGGTGCCGATGCGTTTAGGCAGAAGCTCAGCGTCCACCACCAGCCCCTGGCTGGTGGTGGGACTGGGCAACCCCGGTGACAAATACCACAGCACTCGGCACAATATTGGTCACATGGTGGCCGATGAGCTCGTCGAGCGCTATGGCGGAAGCTTCCGGGCTCATAAAACACAGAACGCGTTGGCCACCCTGCGGCTGGGAGAAACTCGAGAGAAAGTCCTGGTGGCCAAACCAGCTACCTACATGAATCTCTCTGGTGGTCCCGTCAAAGCGTTGACCACTTTCTTTAAAGTGCCACTGGACCAGCTCATTGTGGTCCACGACGAGCTCGATATCGATTTCGATCGCCTGCGCATCAAACGCGGTGGGGGAGATGGCGGTCATAACGGACTGAAATCCATCACGCAGTGTATAGGCGATAAAAACTATTACCGCGTTCGGGCCGGAATCGGACGGCCCCCCGGAGCCATGGACGTATCCAGCTACGTGCTCAAGCCTTTCAATTCCACTCAACGCCAGGTGCTACCGTTGCATGTATCCACAGCAGCTGATGCTGTCGAAAGTCTCATTACTGACGGCTTGACTCCCACACAAAACCGTTTCCACTAGCCTTGGGCCCACCTGTCTGCTAGGACCGAGAACTGTTTGATATCTCACCATCTGTGACGGATCTCTGAGATAGTAACTGTACCGAACGGTTGGTATAGTTTTGGGGGTGATGACTCGTCTTCAAGCTGAAACCTCAACGCCCGGTCAGCGTTGGGCCTTTTTGGCCATCATCTCCGCCGCACTATTTTTGGTGGGTGCTGATAACTCAATCCTCTATACCGCATTACCGGTACTGCGCGATGAGCTCGGCACCAGTGAACTGCAAGGTCTCTGGATCATCAATGCCTACCCCCTGGTACTATCAGGGCTGTTACTGGGCACCGGCACACTCGGAGATAAAATCGGTCATCGGCTCATGTTCTTACTGGGCGTCAGTATCTTCGGTGCCGGTTCCTTGCTGGCGGCCTTCTCGCCCAACGCCTGGACGCTAATTGTCGCCCGGGCAACCCTCGGCGTGGGAGCTGCCACCATGATGCCAGCGAGTCTCGCACTCGTGCGACTAACATTCCGTGACGTTAAAGAACGCAACGTCGCAGTGGCCATCTGGGGGTCGGTGGCGGTCGTGGGCGCCGCATCCGGTCCGGTGCTGGGTGGTTTACTCCTGGAGTTCTTCTGGTGGGGCTCGGTGTTTTTGCTCAACGTCCCCATCGTCATCATCACGGTGATTGCCACCATCGCGGTTGCCCCACCGAACGTGGCACACCCAGAACGGCATTGGGATCTGGTGTCATCGCTGTTGATGATGTTTGCTATGGCGGGGTTCGTGATGAGCATTAAAGAACTAGCCAATCCTCAGCGGAATGCCTGGGTGCTATCGGTCGCTCTTGTCATTGCCGTGATTGGTTTTGTGTTGTTTTGGTTTCGCCAGCGCTTGCTCACCCACCCGCTGTTAGAATTGTCGATTTTCCGTGACCCAGTCTTCACCGGCGGCACGCTGACCGCGGTGTTGATCATGGTGGCGCTTTCCGGCGTGGAACTTATGACCACCCAGCGGTTCCAGACCGCTGGCGGTCTCACCCCCTTGCAAGCCGGCGCAATGGTGGCTGCCGTGGCTCTGCCGGCGATTCCTACCGCGTTATTAGGTGGCTCGGTACTCCACAGGGTCGGTTTCCGTCCGCTGATTACCGGCGGGTTCCTGCTTATCGTGGTGGGACTGGGAGTGAGTATGTGGACGTTCACCCTCGATGTGGTGCCCTTGTTCCTGGGCAGTATGATCCTGGTGGGTCTAGGTGGTGGCCTGGCAACCTCGGTCTCGTCGACTGCCATCCTAGGATCGGCACCCCCGTCCAAGGCGGGGATGGCCTCCTCTGTGGAAGCGGTTTCCTACGAGTTCGGCACCTTGGTTGCGGTGGCCGTTTTTGGCTCGGTGATGCCCCTGCTCTACAGCATGAACGCCCCAGCACCGGTAGCCGCAGACGCGGACCACGGGGTCGATCACCCAATGTATGGCGAGCAAGCCGTTGCCGCCTACGATCAGGCCTATCTCAGCATTTTGGGCATAGTAGCGACCGTGGGCCTCATCGGTGCCCTGGTGACCGCCTGGTGTTTCCGAGGCAACCCGAAGGAAGCTGATGCGACCGAGTAAGAAAACCAAAATCATCCGCACCGCTATTGACCTCATTGAGGCCGGAAGCCTGGATTCGGTGTCTTATGATGCGTTGGCCCAATCCTCCGGGCTGTCGAAATCCGGGATCATCTACCATTTTCCCTCCCGCGAGGAAATGATGCGCGCGGTGCATCAGTATATGGCGGATCAGTGGGAAGCCGAACTCGAAGCAGCCGGGGGTGGCCCCGCCGAGCAACTCACGGGGTCCCAGCGCCTGCGCGCGCCGTCGTGGTGTCCCTGCGACGCAGTGCCACCAAAACCGAACTCCTGTTGGAAATTGATGCCCGGTCGAACCCGGAACTGGCCGCTATCTGGCAAGCGGTGGATCAACGTTGGGTCCCCTCCCCGGCGGAGATCGACAGCGCCGGGACTTTGGGGCTCGAGCGTTTCCTCGTGTTGTTAATGGCCGACGGGCTGTGGCTCCACGACTACGTCCACGGGGATCGGCTCAGCGAATCCCAGCGGGAAGCGTTGGTGGACCACGTCCTGGCCAAGATCGATCAAACCGCCACGGACGAACGACCAGACCGCTGAGCTAGTGCTCGGCCAGCCACGCATCGATGGCGCGTGCTTGTGTGGCGATAACCTTTGACACCTGGGGCTCGAGCGTGGAAACCAGTGCGGACCCGATGAACGGGATATGGCACTGTAGATTTCCTTCAACCGCATAATCCGTGTCGCTGGTACTGGTTGCTGACAGGGTCTGGGTGACGGTGCTTTCAGCACGGGCGATGGGGATGAGAATCCTCAGCAATGCTGTCCGCGAGTCGTTTTCAGCTGGTCTAGACCAGACCACTTCCTGCCGAATTTCCACACCGTCTGTGACCAAGCTTCGCAGCGCATGGGGAACCTTATGCTGGATGGCCTCGCCGGAGAGATGAGGAATTATCGTCACCTTCACCCGCCCGTCATCGCCGTCAGCCACCTGAAACTCGGTGAGGGTTGCCCCGACCTGCTCGGTGGCGTGTCGATGAAAATCGTGTGAGGTCAGCGCCTGAAAGACGTGTGCTACGGGGTGATGCACGGTGATGTTTTCCGCAAAAGCCATGATCGGTGCTGGTCCTCTCCGCAGGAGACTTTTGGTTCACTCACGGCGTGAGGAAAGGTGAACCGGGTAGTCTAAATCTGGGCGCCACAATGATGGCGCTGAACCCATTTAACCACGCTGAAGGAAGACCATCCCGTGTCCGAGCATTCATCCTTAGCACCGCTGTTGCCCGCGCTGTCTGAAGATCGCGGATTAGCCACAGCGTTATCGAGCTTGGCCGCCCACGACGAGCCCACCCCAGACCTGGGACTCCACCTGCCTGACGGGGCCCGAGCGGCGGCCACCGCGTTGATTTCAGGCGCCGTGAGTGACCTGGCGACTCAACGCAACGGCGACACCCCAGTGCACCCGGTGGTGCTGGTGATGACCGCTACCCACCGTGAAGCCGAGGAGCTGCGCTCAGCCGTGACCTCGTGGATAGATGCTGACACTGTCGGGCTGTTTCCCTCCTGGGAAACCTTGCCTCATGAGCGACTCTCGCCACGTTCGGATACGGTCGGTGAACGGCTGGCGATCTTGCGCCGCCTGGCTCACCCACAGGATGCCGGGCAGGCCCCGCTGAAAGTGCTCTTCGCCCCGATCCGTTCGATCCTGCAACCGGTGGTCAAAGGACTCGGCGACTTAACGCCGGTGGTGATCAACACCGGTGAATTCTACGAGTTTGAGTCCGTGGTCGCTGCGTTGGCTCATGCCGCCTACTCTCGGGTGGATATGGTTACCAAGCGCGGTGAATTTGCGGTACGTGGTGGGATCATTGACGTCTTCCCGCCCACCGAAGACCACCCACAACGCATCGAGTTCTTCGGTGATGAAGTCGAGGAAATCCGCTGGTTCTCGGTGGCAGACCAGCGCTCCTTGGAAGACACCAGTAATGACGGCTCGGCCACCCCCACCAGTGTGTATGCGCCACCGTGCCGAGAACTGTTGCTCACCGACGCCGTGCGCGAAAAAGCCCGTGCGCTACAAGCCTCCATGCCGCAAGCCGTCGATATGCTGGAACGCATCTCGCAAGGCCAGGCCACCGAGGGCATGGAATCGCTGGCGCCGTTGGTGACCGAAATGGTTGACTTCCTAGACCTGTTGCCGGCTGGATCGTTGAGCCTGCTGATTGAACCGGAGAAAATTCGAGCCCGAGCCGAGGACCTGTTGGCCACCAACGAAGAATTCCTGCAGGCGGCCTGGGCGGCTGCTGCCGACGGGGTGGCAGCACCGCTGGATACCTCTCAAACCGAACAGTCTCAGTTTGGGGGATTCGCCACGCTAGCTGAGACCCGGACCAAGGCGCTGGAGAATCATCAGGGCTGGTGGCAATTCTCTGTGTTGGGTGCTGACCCCGATTTAATCGCTGATGAGCAGAGCTACCGGACCGGATTCCAGCCCTCTGCAGAATTCTCCGGAGACGTGGATGCCATGCTAGAGCATATGCGCACCCGGATTTCTCAGGACTTCACTGTCGCGGTGGCCACCGACAGCTCCGGTTCGGCTCGGCGCGTGGCCGAGTTGCTTGTTCAAGCCGGTATGAGCGCCTCGGTGGTCGAGGAAGTGGCCGCAGAATTGCCCGGCCAAGTTCAGATCACGCCAGCAGCTATTAACGCCGGTTTCGTGGCGGAAGCAGAAAAAATCGCGGTGGTATCTGAACGTGACTTATTTGGACGTCGTGCGATTGCCGGATCCGAACGCGGCAAACGTCGTTCCCTCGCCCGGAAAAAGCGCAACGCGGTCGATCCTCTCGAACTGCGCGAAGGCGACTACGTTGTTCACGCTCAGCACGGCATTGCCAAATTCATTGAACTACAACGTCGCAAAGTCTCCACGGCACCATCTGGAGTTGCCGCCCAAGATGGTTATCGGGAATACCTGGTGTTGGAATACGCTCCCTCCAAACGCGGTGCTCCCGGAGATCGGCTGTTTGTGCCCACCGACCAGCTGGACCAAGTCTCGCAGTACGTGGGAGGAGAGACTCCCAGCTTGTCGAAAATGGGCGGCTCTGACTGGGCTCAGACGAAGTCCAAAGCCCGGCGGGCGACCCGCGAAATCGCCAATGAGCTGATCCGGCTCTACTCGGCACGCATGGCCTCTCGAGGGTACTCGTTCTCGGCCGATACGCCGTGGCAGAGAGAACTCGAAGAATCCTTCCCCTTCATCGAAACGCCCGACCAGCTGACTGCCATCGACGAAGTCAAGCACGATATGCAGTCGCAGGTTCCGATGGACCGGCTGATTTCCGGGGATGTAGGCTTCGGCAAAACCGAGGTCGCCGTTCGCGCAGCGTTCAAGGCGGTTCAAGACGGCAAACAGGTGGCGGTGCTGGTGCCCACCACGCTGTTGGCTCGCCAACACCATGAAACCTTTACCGAGCGTTTCGCCGGCTTTCCCATCACCGTCCGGCCTCTTTCGCGTTTTCAAACCGGCAAACAGGCTAGAGACACCATCAACGGTGTCGCCGACGGGAGCGTCGATGTGGTGATCGGTACTCACCGGCTGTTGGCCGACCAGGTGCAGTTCAAAGATCTCGGCCTGGTGATTGTCGATGAGGAACAGCGCTTCGGCGTGGAACACAAGGAACAGCTGAAGAAACTTCGCACCAATGTCGATGTGTTGGCCATGTCGGCGACCCCGATCCCGCGCACCCTGGAGATGTCGATGACCGGGATTCGGGAAACTTCGACGCTGGCCACCGCCCCGGAGGAACGCCACCCGGTGCTGACCACGGTCGGTCCCTATACCGACCAACAGGTGATTGCCGCGATACGGCGGGAGATGATGCGCGAAGGGCAGGTTTTCTATGTCCACAACCGGGTCACCTCGATCAATAAGGTAGCCGCCCACATTCAGCAGCTGGTGCCCGAAGCGCGCGTCGCGGTGGCTCACGGCAAAATGGCTGAGTCCACCTTGGAAGAGATCATGGTTAAATTCTGGGAGAAAGAGTTCGACGTGCTGGTCTCGACCACCATCATTGAAACCGGGCTCGACATTGCCAACGCCAACACGTTGATCATTGAAGATGCCCACCGCTACGGGCTCTCCCAGCTGCACCAGTTGCGCGGACGCGTGGGACGTGGTCGAGAGCGGGCCTACGCTTATTTCCTCTACGATCCACATAAACCACTGACCGAGACTGCCCTGGAACGACTGCGGGCGGTGGCCACCCATAACGAGTTGGGATCGGGTCTGAAGCTGGCCCAGAAAGACCTGGAAATTCGTGGGGCCGGCAACCTGTTGGGTGGGGAACAGTCCGGCCACATCGCCGGGGTGGGATTCGACCTCTATATCCGCATGGTCGGGGAAGCTGTGGCCGATTTCAAGGGCGAAGACGATCCTTCGCCGGTGGAGGTCAAGGTCGAGCTACCGGTCAACGCGCACCTGCCGCATGATTATGTCCCCGGCGAACGGCTACGTTTGGAGGCGTATCGAAACCTGGCCCAGGCCCACGATGACCAGGCTATCGAGGCGGTGATCGACGAACTCAAGGACCGCTACGGGGACCTACCAGAACCGGCTGAGAACTTGGTCGCGGTGGCTCGATTGCGCAATGTGGCGCGTGGACACGGGATCTCCGAGATCATGTCGATGGGCAGGAACATCAAGTTCGGGCCTGTGGAAGAGCTCCCCGAGTCACGTGTGATGCGCCTGAACAGGATGTATCCAGGTTCGAGTCTCAAACCGGCTTTGAAAGCCGTAATGGTGCCCCGGCCCAAGGACGCTCAGACGGTGGTCGGTAAGGACCTCACCGACCAACCACTGTTGCAGTGGGCCAGTGAGCTGGTGCGCAATATCTTCCCTCAGGTGGCCAAGAACTCACCGGAAGAAGGTGGATCATCGCAGGAGTCCGGTGTGACTGAGGGTAGTTAGTGTTGGTACTCGCCACGCTGGAGGATGCGACGCCAGAAAGGTTTCATCGGAACCCCAGCTAAGGGGCGGGACAGTGGTGAATAGATGATCAGCAAGCCGAGTGCCCAGCTGGTAAGTACGGTGAGGATAAAGCGCTGATGCAGGTTATCGACACCCAGCCGGGCGAACTCCATGATCAGCCAGCCATGGGCCAGCACCACCACGGTCCCGGTTCGGACTAGTTGCTGTATCACCGGGCGGGCGGGTTGGACCAGAGCGTTGACCCAGGTGCCGAAGATCATCACCATGCCACAGACCATCAGCACCCCGACCACCGGGGTCACCAGGAACAGACCGAATCCAGCGAATTTGATGTTGTGCGGTGGCACACCCATCAGCACCGCGGCCATGCCGATCAGCACGAGGCCAAGACCGAGGAAACCCAGCGTGGTGGAGTCGAAGGGCGTGGTCGTTGATTTGGCTTTGATCCCCGGAAAATCGCTGAGTCGCGGCAGGATGTGATAGCGGAAGGCTTCACCGCACAGGATGTAGAACATACACGGTATAGCGAGTCCGATGCCCAAGGGCAAGATCACGCCCAACTGGTAGTCCTCGGGCAAGACCGCAGCGGCGACAAAGCCCAGGATGGCCACCGTCCAGGCCACCCAGGTGGGGAATCGTTCGAGGAACCGACGGATAAGTACGGCAAAAAAGAGCACCGAGATAAACCAGAAGGCCCACCACGGCGGGTCTTGCTGCGACCCGCCATACCAGCCGTAGAAGAGTGCTTCGAGGAATTCTTCCCAGGTGTCGTTGAACAGCCATGCCACGACCGACATCAGCACCGCCCAGATCAAATAGGGCACGCCCAGAGTGAGCCACCGGTTTTTCAGTTCGGTGGTGAAGGGCCGGCCGGGGGTGAAGAAGAAACCGGACAGGAAGAAGAACAGCGGCATCCGCCAGATTTCCAGATAACTTTTGAAGGTGAAAGCATCCCCGTAGATGTGTCCGACGACCACCGCGACGATCGAGACGATTCTTAACAGGTCGATCCCCACATTGCGACCGATGGTCCCGGTGAGATGGCGCCGAGTGGCGACGTCACCGGCGGGGTAGGTGGGAGTGGCCATGGTGCGCTGAAGGGGCTTCTCTTCTCGGTCGTGGAACAGCTGTTGGCTGATCGGCTGGCTGGTGTCCGTCCCAGTCTAGCTAACCGAAGACCTCGGTGACGAGGTCTTCGGTGTGCGCATTCCGGTCAACAGACGGGCCCACCAGTAGCGGGGTGCCAGGCGGCACAGCAGAGTTCCGACAGCGAAACAGATCACCACAGTCAGCAGGAAACGCAGGTGGAGGTTGCCCAGGTCCCAGCGGTCTAGTTGCAACAGCACGATCCCGTGCAGGAGCACGACAACGGTTCCGGCACGGGCGAGCTGATATACCCAGTGGCGCATGGGCGGTATAGCTCGGATGAGACGGTCTCCCCAGGTGGCGCTGAGCAAGATGAAACCGGCAGAGATGGTGATCCCGGTAAGCGGGGTGACCAGAAACAAACCGAAGTCTGAGGACTGGATGGAATGGGCGGGAACCCCCAGGGCGGTGGCGATGAAGCCGGCGACGACCAGGCCCGACCCGATCAGCGCATAGGGCGTACTTGGGCGCTCAGTGCCGATGGTTGCTTGCAAGCGGGTGTGCACCAGCATGTGCAAGGCACGTCCGCAGAGGATGTAGAACAAGACCGGCAAACACAATCCCACCGAGAATGGGGTACGCGCTAGGAGCTCGTCGTCGAGAATGTCAGACAGCACGAGTCCGCTCAGTGCCACGGCCCAGGGAACCCAGGCTGGGAGATGTTGCAGGCACCGGTAGAGCAGCACGGTGGCGGTCAACACCGACAGAAACCAGAATGCCATCCAGATAATGGTCTGGTCGACTCCGCCATACCAGCCCATGATGAGTAGCTCCGTGAGATGTTTGGGGTCGTGATACCACCAGATCACGGTCACCACCGAGCAGATGACTGACCACCAAAAATAGGGGACGAGAAGAGTGGTGAATCGTGTATTTGTTTCCGCGCGCAGTGACTTTCCCGGGGTCAAGAAATATCCGGAGAGCACGAAGAACAGCGGCATGCGCCACATCGACAAAAACTCGCGGTGCTCTATGGTAGCACCATAGGTGTGGCCGAAGATTACCGCGATCAGGCACAGCACTCTCAGAGCATCGACGCCGACGATCCGCGGTCGCTTCACAGTCGCGGTGTTGGTGTTCGGGGGTGCTGTTGTCATCATGGTGGGGGTCAGACGGCGGTGGGTAAACAATAGCCCGGGCCGTTGTGGGCCCGGGCATGCAGTCATTGAAAACGAAGGTCGCCACCGTCGGAACGGTGCGCGTGGTTAGTACTGCTCGGGGTCGTGACGAAGGTTCTTGGGATCGTGAATGTGATCGTGATCAACCGTATCGGAGCGACCGACAATGGCCTTGGGGATCAGGAAGGTGATCACCATCAGCACCAGCGCGGTGATGCCCGGGAGCCACACAGCGTTGACGTAGTCGGTGCTGTGCTCCCAGAAACTCAGGGCGAACATGGTTCCCAGCAGGAGTACGAACACCACGGCGAACAGGATAATATTGCCGGTGCCGAATCCGCGACCAGAGTGGTCGGTTGGTTTGCCGTTACGAATCACGGGTCTACCTCATCTTTCACAGCTACAGAAGCCTCTGTAGCCAAGCGTGGGTGCGAGTCGAATATGCTTAGTTACGTTCTAGGATAGCAAGAGTTGCGGAACAGCCCAGCCTGTTAGCCCCTGCATGAAGCATCTGAAGGGCAGATTGCCGGGTTTTAATGCCACCGGAGGCCTTCACCCCCAGCCGGTCGGAGACTGCCTGCCGCATCACGGTGACAGCTTGGCGGGTGGCTGGACCGTAGCCGAATCCGGTGGAGGTTTTGACAAAATCGGCGTGGGCTTCCTCGACGGCCTGGCAGGCCCGGGTGAGCAGGTTGGTGGAGAGGTTGCCGTCGGGGCCGGTCAGCGCCCCGATTTCGACAATGACTTTCACCAGCGCAGAATCGTTGATGGACTTGGTGGCCTCGACCACCTGGGCAATATCGGCGATGACGGTGTGATCGTCCCCGGCATGCAACGCGCCCAGATTGATGACCATATCGATCTCTGTGGCCCCGGCAGCGACAGCTTGTTGAGCTTCGGTGGCTTTCGCCCAGGTCGTGGTGGCGCCCAAGGGAAACCCGACCACGCTACACACCGCGACCGGTGAGTCCTCGAGCTGGGTCACCGCGGTCGGGACCCAGAATGGATTCACGCACACCGAGGCGGTGCGGTGGGCGGCAGCCTGGTCACACAGGGCGGCAATGTGTTCGGCGGTGGCGGTGGCCGTCAACAACGTATGATCGATCAACCCCGCCAACTCGGCGGTGGAGAGGGTGTCAATCTGTTCGGTGGTCAGGGCGGCGGTG
Organism: Auritidibacter sp. NML120636; assembly: GCF_003185945.1. NCBI lineage: Bacteria > Bacillati > Actinomycetota > Actinomycetes > Micrococcales > Micrococcaceae > Auritidibacter > Auritidibacter sp. NML120636. Next base: position 53,226 of record NZ_QHLO01000006.1, on the reverse strand, counting down.
GGGGATTCAACAACAGTCATCGTTTGGGTGCTTACCGTTCGGGGTTTAGGGGTTGGGTCAAAAACGTTTCGGCATCCGCTTCAAGCCGTGCTAACAGGTCCGCAAGCCGTGAGGCGGCAGCGGTCTTGTCGGGGGTCTCGGTGGGCCGTTGTGGTGGCAGGTGAACTTCCAGATAGCACTTCAGCTTCGGTTCGGTCCCGGAGGGACGGACCTGGACCGACAGGTGTGCAGCCGGAACCTCGGGGTGGGCGGGGTCGGCTTCGGCGCTGAGAGACACCAACTCGGTGGGGTGTAATCCTTGGGCGGAAGCGGTGGCCGGATCGGCGTAGTCAACCAGCGTGGTGGGGCCGATACCGGCTAAGGAGGCTGGTGGGTGCTGGCGCAGGTGCGCCATGATCTGAGGGATCACGCTGAGATCATCCAGCCGCAACGACAGCTGGCTACTGAGCCCGGACCCCACGAGGGTCTGCAACTGCTCACGATACTCCCACAGGCTCGATCCTTGGGATTTCAGTGCCGCGGCTAGTTCGCAGATTAACAGTCCGGCGCTGAGTCCGTCTTTATCGCGGACCACCTCGGGGGCAACACAGTAGCCCAGGGCTTCTTCGAAACCGAAGCTCAGATGGGGCACGCGCGAGATCCATTTGAAACCGGTCAGTGTTGGAATGCATTCAGCCCCCGGGTAGTGGCCGGCCAGCCGGGCTAACGCGGGGCTGGAGACCACCGAGCGGGCCAGCACCTGCGGGTTGGTGGTTGTCGCGTGGGAGCCTGAACGAGCTAAGAACAACGACCCGAGGATTAAACCGAGATCATTGCCGGAGAGTCGTTGCCAAGTGCCGTTCGGGGAACTCGGGCTCGGGATGGCAACGGCCAGTCGGTCCGCGTCGGGATCGTGGGCGATGATCAGATCGGTCTCCGGTTCCCGATTGGCGGTGCTCAGCGCCAGATCCAGAGCACCGTGTTCTTCCGGATTGGGGAAGACCACCGTGGGGAAGTCGGGGTCGGGATCGATCTGTTCGGCTACCGGCCGGAGTGGCCCGTACCCGAAACGGCGCATCATCTCCGGGAACACCACCCCGCCCACTCCGTGCATCGGCGTATACACCACCCGCAGTGACGCCCGAGCCCCGATGGCCTGGTCTGCGGTGAATTCCGTGAGTGGAGACCGCGGTTGCAACGAGTCGGCGAGCGCGAGCCGGTAGCGTTCAGCCACCTCGTCGACGTCCAGAGACTCCACGCCAGCGGCTTGCATGACCGGGATCTGGTCGGCAGTGTGCCAGTGGTTGATGCGCTCGGCGATCTCGGTATCGACCGGGGCAATGATCTGGGCTCCGGTGCCCCATTGGTCACTGAGCCGTCCGCCGAGGTAGACCTTATAGCCGTTATCGGTGGCCGGGTTGTGGCTGGCGGTGACCATAATGCCCACATCGGTGGCCAGCTCCCGGACGGCGAAGGCGAGCAGCGGGGTGGGACACCACGTTCTGAAAAGGTAGGTTTGGCACCCAGCGGCTTGGAACACGGCTGCAGAATCTTCGGCAAAGCTCAACGACCCGTAACGGGCGTCGAAACCGATCACCACCCGCGGCGAGCGAGAGTCCTCGGTCAGCCAGGATTGTGCCCAATCGCTGATGCCGGCTGCGCTACGCCGGACGACGACACGGTTCATACGGTTCAGGCCCGGACCTTCGGCAGCCCGCAGACCAGCGGTGCCGAAACGAAGGGGCCCGGCAAAACGGTCGGCCAGGGTGGCATAGTCGTGGCGGTTGAGTTCTTCGTGCAGGATCTCGTGGTGTCGCGGGTCGGGGTCGATCTGGCACCAATCCTCGACCAGGCGAACGAGTTGGTCGGGGTCAACGGGGTTATGTGTGGTCATAGCTTGTCGATGATCGAGGCGAGTAAGTGGGAAATGCGTGTCTGGGCGGCACGGCCGGCCTCAATCACTTCGTGATGGGAGAGCGGGTGCTGGCTGATGCCGGCAGCCTGGTTGGTTACCAATGACATCCCGAAGACTTCAAGCCCGGCATGCCGGGCTGCAATGGCGTCTAATGCAGTCGACATACCCACCAGGTCTCCACCGAGGAGCTTGGCCATGCGTACCTCGGCGGGAGTTTCGTACTGCGGTCCGGGGAACTGGACATAAACTCCCTGTGGCAAGGAGGGATCCACGCTGCGGGCGATCTTACGGATGCGAGGCGAGTACAGATCGGTGAGATCAACGAACTCCGGGCCCAGGAGGGGAGTAGCGCCGGTGAGGTTTAGATGGTCGCTGATCAGCACCGGCTCTCCGGGCGGCAACGCCTCGTTGACGCTGCCAGATCCGTTGGTGAGCACCACCAGCTCAGCTCCGGTAGCGGCAGCGGTGCGCACCGTGTGTGCTACCGCGTTCACATCGCGGTGTTCGTAGTAATGGGTGCGAGATCCGAACACCAGCACGTGGTCCGTGACCGTACCCTCGGCGGAGCTCCGGGCAATGGAAGACACGGTGGAGCCGTGTCCGGCCACAGACGGAGAAGTGAAACCCGGAATATCACCGGTGGGCAACTCGGTCTGACGGTCACCGAGCAGATCGGTCGCCCCGGACCAGCCAGAGCCCAGTACGACCGCGATGCGGTGCTGTGCTACCCCGGTCGTCTCGGCGATATAGCGCCCGGCATGGCGGGCTAAATCGAACCCCGGATGGTCCCCGGACAACCCCATGGACTCCGCAGTAGGCTCAGAAATGTTCTTGTCAGTCACGTCTGTCATCCTAGCGAGAACGGCCCCAGCCAGCCTAGCTGTGAGGTTCAGCTGTCATCTGCACTACATCTATGGGCCTTGGCAGGGTTTGTACGACAGAATAGGACTCGTGTCTTCTTCAGCATTGATTCCTCACCCCTCATTGACCATTATCGGTGCCGGACCCGGAGGCTACGAAGCAGCGCTGGTGGCTGCTAACCAAGGATCCGAGGTCACCATTGTCGAACGTGACGGTATCGGCGGGTCAGCGGTGCTGACCGACGTGGTGCCGTCGAAGACGCTGATCGCGGCAGCCGACGGCCGTCGGCGCGTGATGAAATCGACCAGTCTGGGTATTGAGCTGGATTCGAACGCAGTGTTCTCCAACCTCAACGAGGTGGACCAGCGTATTATCCAGCTGGCCTCGGAACAGTCCGAAGATATCCGCCATAAGTTACAGAAGGCCGGCGTCAGGATTGTCATTGGTCAGGCTCGCTTCCGGGAGCCTCGCGTGCTGGAAGTGGAAACCATCTCGGGCAAGACCGAAACCATCACTTCCGATGCGGTGCTCATCGCCACCGGGGCCTCACCTCGAGAACTCCCAACCGCCCAGCCCGACGGGGAGCGCATTTTCAACTGGAAGCAACTCTACCGGCTCCGTGAACTGCCCGAACACATGATTGTGGTCGGCTCGGGTGTCACCGGTGCGGAATTCGCCTCGGCTTATAACCTGCTGGGCGCGAAGGTATCGCTGGTATCCTCACGTGACCAGGTGTTGCCCAATGAAGACCCTGATGCGGCGCGAGTGCTGGAAAACGTCTTTATAGAAAACGGTGTCAACGTCGTATCCCGAACCCGCGCCAATGCCGTGACCCGCACCGAGCACGGGGTTGCGGTCGAGTTGTCCACCGGCGAGGTGCTGGAGGGCTCCCACTGCCTGTTGGCGGTTGGCGGGATCCCCAACACCCAGCACCTGGGACTGGACGAGGTCGGGGTGGCCACCACTGAATCCGGACACATTCGGGTTGATGCGGTCTCGCGCACCTCCGTGGAAGGCATCTACGCTGCCGGGGACTGCACCGGTCGGCTGGCGTTGGCCTCCGTGGCGGCGATGCAGGGCCGGATCGCGGTCAACCACCTTATCGGTGATGAGGTTAAGCCCTTCAACCCGTTCCGGGTCTCGTCTAATATTTTCACCTCTCCGGAGATTGCCACCGTCGGTGTGGCTGCCCAGCAGGCCGATCGTACCAAGTATCAGTATGACGAGGTGATCCTGGATCTGACCACGAACCCGCGGGCCAAGATGATGAACGTCGAGCACGGTTTCGTCAAACTCTTTGCGCGCAAAGGCTCCAATAGTGTGGTCGGTGGCATCGTGGTGGCTCCCCGTGCCTCGGAGCTGATCTACCCGATCTCGTTGGCGGTGGCCAAACGACTGCAGGTCGATGATCTGGCCAATACCTTTACCGTCTACCCCTCACTGTCGGGCTCCCTGGCCGAGGCTGCCCGACTGTTGCACGTGCGTAGCAGTGATTTGAACCCGGTCCCCGAAGACGTCTAAATACACCAGAATGCTCGCCCAAGGCCTTTAAAGAGATTCAGGGCTGTCAGGATCGCGATGAGTCCTGACAGCCCTGAACCGTATGTCGGGTTAGCCTCAGGTGCGCTGGACTTCGTCGACAGTGAAGTCATACAGCGAGCGGTACTTGGTTTCCGGGGCCACAACGAGGGCCACCAGTGAGATCGCTGAAGCGATCGAGAGATAATAGCCGACCCAGGCCACTGACATATTTTGCACCAGAGCGGTGGCAATAAAAGGGGTCAGGGCGGCGCCGAGGATCGAGGAGACGTTATAGGCAACGCCCGAACCGGTGTAGCGGGTTTCGGTGGGGAACAGTTCCGGAAGTACCGCCGACATGGGCCCAAAGGTCAAGCCCATCAGCATCATGCCGACGATTAAGAAGGCAGCCATCTGCCAGACCTTCAGCGATCCATCGTCGTGGAGCACTGAATGCGGTGACAGCCAGGGGCCAAAGGTCATCCCGAATAGCACCATCAGCACCGTGATGACGATCAGGGTGGGTCTGCGGCCGAATCTATCGGCGAGGTATCCCGCGACCGGAATGAACAGCGCGAAAAAGACAATGCCGATCAGTTGCAAGACCAAAAACTCCGAGTAGTTTTCGCCCAGACCCTGCCCCTGCTTGGGGCTCCCAATGGCATAAGAGAGGATCCAGGTGGTCATCAAATAGAACATCACGTAGGTGGCGTACATGATGAACGTTCCCAGAAGTAACTCCCACCAGTTGCGCTTGAAGACCTGACCCAGGGGAGCCTTGGCCCGTTTGTCCTGGGCAATGACGCGCTGGAAAACCGGGGTTTCTTCCAGGCTGACGCGGATCCACAAGCCGATGATGACCATCACGGCCGAGAGCAGGAAGGGAAGCCGCCAGACCCAGTCGATGAACACGTGATCGACACCGTGTTCCACCGAGTTGTAGCCGACCGCAACAGTCAGGACCAAGAAAAAGCCATTGGCCAGCAAGAACCCAATTGGAGCACCCAGTTGTGGCCACATGGCCGCCCCAGCACGCTTGCCCTTTTGGGCGGTTTCGGTCGCGAGCAAGGCGGCCCCGGACCATTCACCGCCCAGGCCGAGTCCCTGGCAGAAGCGCAGAATGGTCAGCATCGCCGGCGCCCAGATCCCAATCTGGTGGTATGTAGGCAACAGACCAATCAAGAACGTGGCAATGCCCATGGTGAGCAAGGCGCCGATCAACGTGGCTTTGCGTCCGATGCGGTCGCCCATGTGGCCGAAAATGATCGAACCGATCGGCCGGGCCACGAAAGCAGCACCAAAGGTCGCCATCGAGGCCAGTAGTGCGGCCGACTCGTCGCCTTCGGCGAAGAAGATGAGCGGGAACACCGACACCGCGGCGGTGGCATAGATATAGAAGTCGTAGAACTCAATGGAGGTACCCACCAGGGAGGCGATAATAATCCGCCAGCGCGGGACACCGAGTTCTGTAGCGGTGTGGTCATAAGAATCTGACGTGATTTCGTCAGTGACACCAGGCATAGGCTGTCCTGCCATGATGCTCCTCAACAGGTAGTCAGTGAATAAGCGAATGTGGAACTTTTTCAGGCTACTACCGCGCTGAGGTCAACGCTGCAGAAACAGCAAAAACCGAGGTGATCGTCTCACATCTTGAGATTCTGTGAGAGGGTCACCCCGGTTGAGGCTATAAAAGACGAGATGGTGGCGGGATTTTTAGGAATCGGAGATGGTGGCCAGAACGCCACCGGCGGCGATGGTTTCCCCCTGGGCTACTGTCAAGGAGGTCACGGTGCCGGACTTGTGGGCGGTGATGGGCTGTTCCATCTTCATCGCTTCCAGTACCACGATCAGATCTCCTTCAGAGACGTGCTCGCCTTCGGCGACGGCGATTTTGACCAGCGTGCCCTGCATCGGGGAGGTTAAGTCATCGCCAGAGGCTTTCTTCGGTCCGGTCGCTCCGGCGGCTTTACGCAAACTGCGACGGGGCTTGCCGGTCGCTCGACCGCCCGATTGTTGCACCGAGGGCAACCCCGGCATGGTTTCCGGTAGCGTGACTTCGACACGCTTGGTGTTGACCTCGATGGTGACGCTACGACGTTCGGTCGCCTCGGTCTCGAGAGCGGTGGGGCCATCGTAAGGGGTGATGGTGTTATTGAACTCGGTTTCGATCCAACGGGTGTGGACATCGAAGGACCGAGCGTCAGGCTCGTTGAGCTCCGGGGCGAAGGCGGGATCGCGGACGACGAAACGATGGAAGGGGAGTACCGTTGGCATTCCCACGATCTGCATCTCAGTCAGGGCGCGGTAGGAGCGTTCCAGGGCCTCACGACGCGTTGCGCCGGTGACGATGAGTTTGGCCACCATAGAATCGAACGCGCCCGAGATGGTCTCGCCTTCTTCCACCCCGGTGTCGATGCGCACTCCGGGGCCACCCGGCAGACGCAACCGGGTTAGGGTACCCGGTGCTGGCATAAAGTTTCGACCGGCGTCCTCGCCATTGATTCGGAACTCGAAGGAGTGGCCACGGTTGGTCGGGTGCTGGTAACCAAGTTGTTCACCGCGGGCCACGCGGAATTGTTCGCGGACCAAATCCAGGCCCGTGACTTCTTCGGAGACACAGTGTTCGACCTGCAGTCGGGTATTGACCTCCAAAAACGAGATCGTGCCGTCTTGACCGACCAAAAACTCACAGGTACCAGCGCCGACGTAGTTGGCTTCCTGCAATAGTGCGACCGAGGCATCGTAGAGACGCTGGTTCTGCTCATCGGTCAAAAACGGTGCGGGTGCTTCTTCCACCAGCTTCTGGTTCCGCCGTTGCAACGAGCAGTCGCGGGTCGAGACCACGGCAACATGGCCGAAGGAATCTGCGATGCACTGGGTCTCAACGTGGCGGGGTGCCTCCAAGAAGCGCTCCACAAAACACTCACCACGACCAAACGCGGCGGTGGCTTCCCGCACGGCCGATTCAAACAGCTCGGGAATATCTGCGCGCTCGCGGGCGACCTTAATGCCCCGACCACCTCCCCCGTAGGCGGCCTTGATAGCCAAGGGCAGGCCGTGCTCATCGGCGAAGGCGAGAACCTCGTCGGCGGATTCCACCGGATCTTGAGTTCCTGGGGCGAGTGGAGCTCCGACCTTCTGAGCGATCTGTCGTGCTGCGACCTTATCGCCCAGGGAGTCAATGGCTGAGGGAGAGGGGCCAATCCAGACAAGGCCGGCCTCTAAGACGGCGCGGGCAAAGTCAGCGTTTTCAGCCAAAAAGCCGTACCCGGGATGAACGGCATCGGCTCCGGACTCTTGGGCTACACGAATGATTTTGTCGATGCGCAGGTACGTCTCGGCAGCTGTGTCGCCCTCCAAAGAGTAGGCTTCATCGGCCATACGCACATGCATCGCGTCTCGATCCGGGCCTGCATAAACCGCGACCGCGTCGAGGCCTTCGTCGTGGGCTGCGCGGATCACGCGAACAGCGATTTCACCGCGATTGGCAATTAGGACCTTAGAAAACGGCTTGAGCAGCAGCTCGGTGCTAGCGCGTTGAGCGGTCATACAGGCACAGGCTCCTCAAAAATGACGAAAACTTGGCGAGGGACGTCGGCAAACGGCCAGGAAAATATTCCACCACAGTCCCTTGAAGAATCCTAGGACCCCACGGTGGGAATTCTACAATTTGACGTGAAATTCTTGGCAGATTGGCAGAATCCCTTGGAGGAAGTCTACAAAAATGCTTCGAGTTCCTTCAGCTGTGTGATGTCAGTCCCACCAATCGGAGAGCCGGTATCCCCACGCTTGAAGTGACTCGCGCACCACACGCAGGCTGAGCCCCAAGACGGTATTGGGATCACCCTGCACGGACTGGATCAGCGATGCGCCCCGGGCTTCGAGGGTAAATCCACCGGCACACCCTAGCGGTTCGCCGGTGGCCACGTAGTCGAGGATCGTTTGCTCGTCCACTGCTGCGAACTCCACCTCAGCGGAGTCGGTGACCACTTGTTGCTTGAGTGCACCGGGTTTTTCAGGGTGGAGGAGCCCCAGCCAGTGTCCGGTGTGCAGGGTACCGGACTGTCCTTGTTGGGCCCGCCAGCGCTCGATGGCGATCTCGGGTTCATGGGGTTTGCCGTAAACGCTGGAGTTGAATTCAAAGACTGAATCGGCCGCCAAAATCAGTGTTGGGGAGGTTATCTCCTGAGCTACCTCGGTAGCGACTGCCCTGCCCTTGGCCTGGGCAAGCAACTCGGGAATCTCAACCGGGGTGAGTTCGCGGTTTTGAGAGGCCACCAATGCCGGTTCATCGATATCGGACACACGTTGGGTGAAGGGAAGAGCGGCCCGAGCGAGTACTTGGGCTCGGGCTGAGGAGCCGGAGGCCAGAATAATCTCAGGGTGCTGAGATCGCGCCATTAGTCTTCCCCAGCGGAGATACGCCAGTGTGCCGTGACGTCACGGTTCCAGGTCGAGACCCGGCGACGGTGCGAAAAACGACGGGCACGGGCCTTTTCTCGGTCTTCGGCCGTTTCAGGCTGCGCCATGGCTACGATACCCACTACGGCCGTGGCTGCAGCGATGTCTTCGGCGGTGAGATTGCCACCACGCACGATCATCCCGGTGGGATCGTGGTGTTCCTCAACGCTCATCCAGGTTCCTCCCATATCTCGGCCGGTGTGGTCTTGGGTTTACAGTGGAATATTGCCGTGCTTGCGGTACGGGCGCGACTCACGCTTATTGACCGTGGCGCGAATGGCCTTGACAATTTCGGCGCGCGTTTCTGAAGGCGCGATCACGGCGTCAACGTAACCGGACTCTGCTGCCTGATAGGGGTTGAGCAACTCGGCCTCGTAGTCCTCAATCAATTCCTGGCGACGGGTCTCGACGTCTCCGCCCTCGTCAGCGACCTTGGCCAACTCGCGACGGTAGAGAATATTAACCGCACCCTGGGCACCCATAACACCGATCTGGGCGGTGGGCCAGGCCAGGTTGAGGTCTGCACCGAGCTTCTTCGAGCCCATCACAATATAAGCGCCCCCGTAAGCCTTCCGAGTGATCACGGTGATCTTCGGGACCGTAGCCTCGGCATAGGCATAAATCAGCTTCGCGCCACGCCGAATGATGCCGTTGAACTCCTGATCGGTGCCGGGCAAGAAACCGGGCACATCCACCAGGGTGACAATCGGAATGTTGAAAGCATCGCAAAAACGCACGAAGCGTGCCGCCTTCTCTGAAGCAGCGATATCCAGGGTGCCAGCAAATTGCATTGGTTGGTTGGCCACCACGCCCACCGAACGCCCATCCATCCGGCCGAACCCGACAATCACGGAGGGAGCATAAAGTTGCTGGACTTCTAAAAAGGCCCCGTCATCAACCAGCGTGGCCACCACGTCGAGCATATTGTAGGGCTGGTTCGCCGAGTCGGGCACGATAGTGTTCAGGGACAGGTCGGCTTCGGTGGTCGCCAGAACGGGGTCGACATCGAAGATCTGACCATCGGAGTAGTTGTGCGCTGGCAGGTAATCCAGCAGTTCCCGCACCCAGTCGAAAGCATCGGCTTCATCCTCGGCCAGATAGGCCGCGGTCCCGGTTCGCTCATTGTGACTACGAGCGCCACCAAGAGTTTCCATATCAATGTCTTCACCGGTCACGGCCTTGATGACATCGGGACCGGTGATGAACATGTGCGAGGTCTGATCCACCATGACCACAAAATCGGTCAGGGCCGGGGAGTAGGCGGCACCGCCAGCAGCCGGTCCCATAATGATCGAGATCTGCGGAATCACCCCCGAAGCCAACACATTATTGCGGAAGATGTCTGCGAACATCGCGAGGGAGTCCACGCCTTCTTGAATGCGTGCTCCGCCCCCGTCGTTGATCCCGATGATAGGACACCCATTACGGGCAGCGAATTGCTGGACTTTGACGATCTTTTCCCCGTTGACCTTCGACAGGGACCCACCGAACACGGTGAAATCCTGAGCGTAAACGGCCACCAGACGTCCATCGATGGTCCCGTAGCCAGAAACCAGACCATCACCTTCGGGGTGTTTGGCGTCCATACCGAACGAGGTGGTGCGGTGCACGCGAAGCTGATCGAATTCGACAAATGAGCCGTCATCCACCAGCTCGTTGAGACGTTCACGAGCGGTGGCTTTACCGCGGGAGTGCTGACGGTCAATCGCGACTTGGCCGGAGGGCACCATCGCAGATTCACGCCGATGGAAGAAGTCTTCGAGTTTTCCCGCGGTGGTAGTCAGATCGGGAGTGGTCTGTCCCGCCTGGTCTGGCTCAGTGCTCAACAGCTTCCTCCAACATGGGTTAGGTGTGCTTTGTTGATCCCGCTGGTACTGCTGATTCTAGCGCGGAGAGCACAGCAAGATTCGAATCTCTAGTGTACTCATCTCAGCGCTCTGGCACCATGAAGTGTCCTGCGGGAAAGGCATCCCCTACGCTAGGAGTGTGACTACTTCCTCTGAGCCCATCATCCCAGCTGATCCGCAACGGATTCGTGAACGTTTCTCCACCGGCCTCAGTGATGATACCCGGCGGGGAGCCAGTCGGTTATGGTTGCCCAGCGTGGATTCCACGCAACGCTTTCTGATGAGGGAGGCCAAAGAGCACCCGGAGTTCTGGCCACACGCCAGTGGAGTGGGAGCTAATTATCAAACGGCAGGTCACGGCCGTCGTGGAAACGCCTGGCAGGCTGCTCCGGGCGCCTCGGTGAGTATGTCGATTCTGCTCAAACCCGCGCGGTTAGGACCCGGCCTCCAGGCCCAATATTGGCCCTGGATTACGTTGGTGGCTGCCGCGACGCTGGTCGACTGGTTCGGTGAACTAGGTGTGACGGCTCAGGTGAAATGGCCCAATGACGTGCTGGGATCTGACGGACGAAAACTCGTGGGAATCTTGGCGCAGGTTGTCGATGACGACCGGGTGATACTTGGTCTGGGCATCAACCGCGATTTCGGTGGTTCCGGCCAGCAACGTCCGGTCGACACCGCTGCGGCACTTAGCGATTACAATCCGGTCCTGGCTACTGTGGGGTCTCGAAAGCTTGCTGACGAGGCGATGACTCGTTTGGTGGCCGGACTCGAGACCTTTGCTGAGCGCGTCAATCCGCCCAACCCGGATCACGTCCAAGACGAACTGCGTCGTCTCAGTCGATTGATCGTTACCGAAGGCCAGTACATTAGCGGTGAACTTCCAGGCCAGCGTCGCTTGACCGGCTGGATCAGAGGCCTCGGGGATACCGGTTCACTGTTGGTCGAACCTGACCCCTCTCTGCCAGAGGACACCTTGGAAGATCTCCCGCGAGATCCCGACACCGGGTGGGTTGATCTGACCTCAGCAGTGATTCATCACGTTAGACCCCGGTAGGTTCGCCTCCAGCCAGACAAGCACGACTCCACGTCGGGCTCGACCGGTAGAATGGCAGTGGCCGGTCACATATCTCACGCTGTAAACACTGAGCACACAGCATTTCTTCATCTTTGTCCGGCATACTGTGGTCGACGCAGCACATGCACCCCGTCCGGGTCGGAGAGGAGGAGGATAAATGGCCAAGCTTGTCACCGGAGAACAAATGCGGATCCGTACCCGTGCCGATGCCTCCATCCTGATTGGCCCAGCCATCTGGCTGGTGTTATTGGGCGGGCTTCAAGGCGCTTGGCAAGGATTCTTAACCCGCCCTGATCTGCCCTGGGCGCTGAGTACGTATGACCGTGTGTGGTCGATCGCCGGAACTGTTGTGGTGGTTTTACTCCTGGCAGTGCTGGTGGTTCGCCCAGTCTGGCAATGGTTGACGGAAGTTTATGAAATCACCACCCACCGGGTGGCCCAACGCTACGGCACCTTATCTGTGCGTCGCCGGTGGATGGCGCTATCCAGTATTGTCCACATCCGGATTCGCCAGTCCCGCCGACAAACTCGTCGCGGGGTCGGAGACCTCCAACTCTTCACCGCTCAAGGACAATCCTGGACTTTGACTAACGTGCCACACGTCGATGACTTCACCCACTTTGTGGAAAACGAACGTCTCGCTTATGCTCGCAAATTTGGCACGTTGTCGGCAACCTATCGGCCCGACTATCGCCACGACGGCATGTCGACACAGACGCCGGGGAACTCCCAACCCCACCCGATGGGAGGCTACTGATGGCTCGCGGATCAGAGAACACCGGGCATTCCGAAGACCAGGTTTACCGGGACCCCACACCTACTCAGCCTGAACCAGTAGTGCAGTCTAACCCTTGGGAAGGGCTCAAAGAGCTCAGCGACTTACAGGACCAGAAAGGTGACACCGCTGCCACTCTTGACCCGATCAACGACCCGGAAACCTGGACCCAGGCGATCCGGGTGCTTGATGAAGAGCTCATCGGGGGGCCACGCAAACTTAATCGTCGCCAGTTGGCCCAGAAACTCGGCGTATCGGCGCTCTCCGTTCGCAAGCTCGGCCGAGCCTTGGGCTTCCCGAATGTCTCCGAAGAAGAACCAGTCTTTACCAATAGTGACGCTGACGCCTTCGCCACCATGATCGACTTGGTGCGACGCGGTATTTTGAACGAAGAAACCGCGATCTCACTCTCACGTTCCATTGGGCAGATGACCGACCGGATGGTGGTCTGGCAGATCGAGGCCCTAGTGGAAGACAAAATGAATGCCGAAGGTCTCTCAGATCCGCAGGCCCGCCGTGAAGTCGTCCAGATGTTGCCCCGAGTCGTGGATTCGCTGGAAGAAGTCATGGCCTACTCCTATAAGCGTCAACTGAATTCAGCGTTGCAACGACTGGCCGTGCGGGTTGAAGCAGGGCTCGCCGCTTCAGCCCGGGGTCGCGATGGCACCGAAGACGATGATTCGCTACCGCTGGCCCGGGCGGTCGGGTTTGCCGATATGGTCTCCTACACCTCGCTGTCGCGCACCATGTCCGAACGCACCCTGGCCCAAATGGTGCAACGCTTTGAGAACCGGTGCGCAGAAATTATCTCTGTGGGCGGAGGTCACCTGGTCAAAACCGTCGGCGATGAGGTGTTGTTCAATGCTGAAACCCCCGAAGACGGAGCCGAAATCTCGCTGGCCTTATCAAAGGCGCTGTCGGATGACCCGGTGCTCCCCTCGGCGCGCGTCTCGTTGGTGTGGGGCCGGGTGCTCTCCCGACTCGGAGATATCTACGGCCCCACCGTCAACCTTGCTGCCCGGCTGACCGCGCTGGCCGATCCGGGCACCGTGCTGGTTGACCAGATGGCTTCCAACGCGCTCGCCGATGATGACCGCTATATTCTGATTCCCCAGCCACCGGCTTCGGTGCGAGGATTCGGTGAAATTCGCCCGGCGATGTTGTTGCGGGGCACCGGTGAAGGTATTGAGATCGACTAGTGGGCGACTATTCTGGTGGGGTGAGTTCTTCCTACCGATTCCGTAGTGGCGTCGCCACCGATGTGGGGCACCGACGTGACACTAATGAAGACAGCTATGGCACCGCTGACGACCTGTTCATCGTCGCCGACGGTATGGGAGGACACGATGCCGGAGAAGTCGCCTCGGCGCTGACCGTCAAAGCCCTGCTCACCGGGCGCAAAGAACACGGCGACAAGCTCGTAGAACTCACGGATCTGCAACAGTGGCTCACCACCGGCAACAAAGAAGTCTTTGACTATTCCAATGGGCGAGCTGGCACCACTGTCACGTTGCTCTGCGCGGTCAAACACGAAGGCGTAGAGCGACTGGCGGTGATCAATGTCGGTGACTCTCGCACCTACCTGTACCGCAGCGCCGATGAACAACTTGTGCAATTGACCGAGGATCACTCCGTGGTCCAAGAAATGCTCCGCTCCGGCCACATCACGGCCGATGAAGCACGCCACCATCGGGCCAAAAATATGATCACTCGTGCCGTGGGTTCCCAGCTACGACTAACCGCCGATGTCATGATGCTCGATGCCGCGGTGGGAGACCGGTTCTTGCTGTGTAGCGATGGGTTGAGTAACGCGGTGGATCACCACGAAATAGGTTTAGTGCTCACGTCGGCCCAAACACCGCAAGATGCCGCCGACACATTTGTCGAACAGGCCCTCGACCTCGACGGCTCGGACAATATCACCGCCGTGGTGGTGGAAGTGCTCGATGCCCCACCCGAGACCGACCACCAGAAGGTTCAGCAATGACTTCCTCCGCAGAACATCACGAGCCAGACGTCATCCCCGATTCCGAGCTACGTGAACACTACGAGCAACTCATCTCCCAGGTGCGCCGGCATCGCACCGCGTATTACCAACACGATGAGCCTGAAATCTCCGACGCCGCCTACGACAAGCTGTACCGCGAGCTTGAAGACCTCGAAGCGATGCACCCGGAGATCGTGGCCAATGACTCACCCACCCAAGACGTCGGTGGCGACGTCTCGGCGGCCTTCACCCCGGTGGAACACCTGAACCAGATGTACTCGCTGGAAGATGTCTTCTCCCTGCAGGAGCTGACCACCTGGTTCACTCGCACCGAGACCTCACTGCACACCATCCGCCCCGATATGCGTCCGGCTTGGTTAGCGGAGGTCAAGATCGATGGTTTGGCCATCGCGCTGGTGTATCGCCATGGCGTCTTAGAGCGGGCCGCAACTCGTGGGGATGGCACTGTCGGTGAAGATGTGACTCACAACGTGCGCACCATCAAGGACATTCCCCAACGACTCCGTGGAGACAACATCCCTGAGTTGGTTGAAGTCCGTGGAGAGATCTTTATGCCTTCCCAGGCCTTCCGAGAATTCAACCAGCAACGTGCTGAGTCCGGGTTGGCGCCCTTTGCCAACCCACGTAACGCCGCGGCCGGGTCACTGCGACAAAAGGACCCGGCCCTCACCGCCCAACGTCCCCTATCGATGTTTGTCCATGGCATTGGAGCTCGGGAAGGACTGGAACTCACCAGCCAATACGAGACCTACCAGCAACTGGGGGAGTGGGGGCTACCTATCAGCCCGTACACCACCTTTTTCTCTGCTGAATCCGCCGAAGCAGCGCACCAGGATGTGCTGGATTATATCGCTCAGTATGGCGACCAGCGCCACGAGCTGGTGCATGACATTGATGGCATCGTGGTCAAGATCGATGACTTCGACCTGCAACGCCAGTTAGGCTATACCTCTCGGACACCACGCTGGGCGGTGGCTTATAAATACCCACCGGAAGAAGTCCATACCCAGTTATTGGATATTCGCGTCAACGTTGGCCGTACCGGACGAGTCACCCCCTACGCAGTGATGGAACCGGTCGTGGTGGCCGGCTCCACCGTCTCCATGGCGACCCTGCACAACCAAGACGTGGTCACAGCGAAGAACGTCAAGATCGGGGACACCGTGGTGTTGCGCAAGGCCGGTGACGTGATCCCCGAGATTGTCGGGCCGGTGCTGCCGATTCGTGAACAGATCCAGTCCGGCGAGCGCGATGGTGAGATTCGGGACTTTCAGATGCCATCCGAGTGTCCTTCGTGTGGTGAGCCGTTGGCCCCGGCGAAAGAAGGGGACGTGGATCTGCGGTGTCTCAATGCCGAGAAGTGTCCGGCGCAATTGACCGGACGCATTGAGCACGCCGGCTCCCGGGGGGCCTTCGACATTGAAGCCCTGGGGGAAGAAGCCGCTATTTGGCTAACCAATGGGCCCGGACCTGACCCGGCCCATAACCACGGGCACGTCCACCCCCAAGGCCCGGGCGTGCTGACCTCGGATGCTCAGCTGTTTGACTTGGCAGAAACTAACGGTGACCCGGACCTGAAAGCAGCGCTGGGCGAGGTGAAGGTCTGGCGCGAAAAACGCGTCAAGGACAAGGACGGGCACCTGGTCCCCAGTGGCACGTGGCAGTTACAGCCCTATTTTTACAATCAACGTGGCGAACCCACCGCGAACACCAAGAAGTTATTTGCCGAACTGGACAAAGCCAAAGAACAACCGCTCTGGCGAGTGCTGGTGGCGCTGTCGATCCGCTACGTCGGACCCACCGCCGCCCGGGCGCTGGCCGTGGCCTTCGGGTCACTGCCGGCTATCCGAAAAGCCGCCCAGTCCGGTGACCCTGAAGCCTTTGCTCACGTTGATGGAATTGGCCCGACTATTGCCGAGGCACTGGTCGAGTTCTTCTCCGAACCATGGCGGCTGAAGGTCATCGATGCGTGGGCTGCTCGCGGGGTGCGCACCGAAGACGAACGCAACCAAGCCATCACCAAGACCCTGGCGGGGCTCACGCTCGTGGTGACCGGCACGTTGGAAGAATTCAGCAGGGACTCAGCCAAAGAGGCCATTCTTGCTCGTGGCGGTAAAGCCACCGGGTCGGTGTCGAAGAAGACCGACTATCTCATCGCGGGCGCCAATGCCGGTTCTAAACTCGATAAAGCCGAATCACTGGGCATCACCGTCCTCGACGAAGCGGGATTCCAACGGCTGTTGGAACAAGGACCTGACGGCGTTGAAGGATAGGACCTATGGTCGATGAATGCTCCCATCCGGTCCAGGGCCTGCTCACGGTCGCACGCGCGGCCGCTCGAGCTGGCGCCGAGACGTTGCAACGGCGCCCTGGTCCACTGACGCCTTTGCGCGCCGACCAGCTCGGTGCCGAAAACAAAACCTCGACCTCCGATTGGGTTACCAACTACGACCGTGGTGCTGAACACGCGGTGCGTTCGGTCATTATCGCCTATCGGCCCCACGATGAGATCACCGGAGAAGAATACGACCAGCACGTCCCCGAGAGCCCGTCGGGATACCGGTGGTCCATCGATCCACTGGATGGCACCACGAACTTCATCAGGGGCATCCCACACTATGCCACCAGTGTGGCGGTGGGCTACCACGCCGACGAGGGACGGGCTGTCCAATGGCTAGCCGGAGTCGTCCACGCTCCGGCGCTGGGGTGCACCTGGTACGCCGTGCGTGGGGCGGGTGCCTATCTGGTGCGCGAGGCCGATGTCCCTGCGGGTGAAGCAGGTCAGCGCCCAGAACCGTTGCGACTTTCCGGCCCGGCATCTCAACAGCAGGGGCGCCTGCTGGGAACCGGGTTCAGCTACGATCGGCAACGTCGTCCCTACCAAATTGAGGCTGCCAACCGGCTGATGGAGCACGAAGGATTCGCCGATATCCGCCGTCTCGGGTCAGCTGCCATTGATCTGTGTCTGGTGGCTCAAGGTACGCTGGACGCCTACGCCGAGTACGGTTTGAGCGAGTATGACTGGGCCGCTGGCGCGTTGATTGGTGAAGAAGCTGGTCTTAGCGTGCGTCGGCCTCGCTGGTCTAATGGCGTTGAGACGGGAGATTGGTGTCTGCTCGGGGAACTGGGTCCGACCGGCAACAGTCTCGGGCTGGAACCAGGCCACCGCTGTCACTACTGAAAGGTGGAGCACGTGATTCAGATCAGAACCGCCACCGAAGACGATTTTGCCGCCATTTCCGACCAACGAGTGCGCTCCTACCTTGACGGTGGTCATCTCCGCCCCGAAGACAGCTATGTCGAGACCTTGGCCGACGTGGCTGCTCACGCCTCCGAACTCCTGAAGGTCGCTGTCGATTCAGCGCACCCGGACCAGGTGCTCGGTTCAGTGATCATGGTTCGCCCCGAGGACGATGCCTCGGAAACCGCTCGACCGGATGAACGTGAATTTCGCATGCTCGTGGTCGCCCCGGAGGCACGACGTCGAGGAGTCGGCGCCGCCCTGGTCACTGCTGTATTGGATTGGGCCGAACGTGAAGGCGCTCGCGCGGTGTCGCTGACGACGTTGCAATCTATGACGGAGGCGCACCGGCTCTACGAACGTCTGGGCTTTCGCCGGGCGCCGGAACGCGACTGGTCGCTGTCTGATATCGGCTTAGCTGAGCCGGTCGACGGTGAAGAGGTCTTTCTCGTCTACGTCCGCCCCTTGTCAGCTGAGACAACGGGCTAAACTAGATGCGGACTGAAATACGTGCAGATGAACAGTGCAGTGATAAAGGAGACTCATGTCCGGAATCTCTCGCGAGACGGTCGCGCATCTAGCGCAACTGGCTCGAATTGATCTAACCCCCGAGGAACTTGACCGGTTCTGTGGTGAGCTCGATCTGATCCTGAAGTCCACCGCGATGGTGCAGGAAGCGGCCGGAGACGACGTTCCGCCCACCTCTCACCCGATGCCACTGACCAATGTCTTCCGTGAAGACGAGGTATCCGGTGTGCTCACCCAAGATCAAGCGCTTGGCGGTGCCCCTGATGCCGAAGACGGCCAGTTCAAGGTTCCTTCGATCCTGGAGGCTGAGTAATGACACAGACCACAGATCTGACACGTTTAACCGCCCTGCACATGGCTGAAAAACTCCAGTCCGGAGAGATCACCTCTAAGGAGCTGACCCAGGCCCACCTCGACCGTATTCACGCCATCGATGGTGACGCCGAGTCCGGGGTTCACGCCTTTCTTCACGTCAACGACAAAGAAGCCCTCGAGGTGGCTGTCGAAGTTGACCAGTTGCGCGCGCAAGGTGCTGAGCTACACCCGTTGGCCGGTGTACCCATTGCCATTAAGGATCTGCTGGTTACCGTCGGACAGCCTACGACCGCAGCATCCAAGATCCTCAAGGACTGGATGAGCCCTTACGACGCCACGGTGATCCGCAAGATCCGTGAGGCCAAACTGCCCATGCTGGGCAAAACGAACTTGGACGAATTCGCAATGGGCTCCACGACCGAATTCTCCGCCTACGGGCCCACGCGCAACCCCTGGGACACCACCCGCGTCCCGGGCGGATCCGGCGGTGGCTCCGCCGTTGCGGTCGCAGCGTTCATGGCCCCTCTAGCGATCGGTACCGATACCGGCGG
This sequence comes from Auritidibacter sp. NML120636, assembly GCF_003185945.1. Classification (NCBI taxonomy): domain Bacteria; kingdom Bacillati; phylum Actinomycetota; class Actinomycetes; order Micrococcales; family Micrococcaceae; genus Auritidibacter; species Auritidibacter sp. NML120636. The sequence goes on along the minus strand of NZ_QHLO01000006.1, from coordinate 34,149 downwards.
GTCCATCCGCCAACCAGGTTCCTTCACCGGGACAGTGGGTGCTAAGCCCACTTACGGTTCGGTCTCCCGCTATGGTGCGATCGCGATGGCCTCCTCGCTGGACACTGTCGGCCCGGTGGCCCGCACCGTGGCTGATGCAGCGGCTCTGCACGAGCTGATTGCCGGCCACGACCCGCACGACTCCACCTCGCTACAACGCGAGTGGGACGACCTCGCCCCGGCTGTGGTCGCTGGTGAGGACCTCACCGGGCTGAAAATCGGTGTCATCGAGGAACTTGACGGTGAAGGATTCGATGCTGGGGTGCTGGAATGTTTCCAGGCCAGCCTGACGCTGCTCGAAGATGCCGGAGCCGAGATCGTGAGGGTCGCGTTGCCTCATCTGAAAGCCGCTCTGCCGGCCTACTACCTGATCATGCCCTCGGAGGCGTCCTCCAACCTGGCCCGCTACGACGGTGTCCGCTACGGTAACCGGGTGGTGCCTGAGCAGGCCACGATCGACCGGGTCATGTCCGCTACCCGTGCTGCTGGCTTCGGGGATGAGGTCAAACGTCGCATCATCCTGGGGACCTACGCACTTTCGGCCGGTTACTATGACGCCTACTACGGTTCGGCCCAGAAGGTGCGCACTCTGGTCCAGCGCGACTTTGCAGCAGCCTTTGAAAAGGTAGACGCTTTGATCTCACCGACCACCCCGACCACCGCGATTGCCCTGGGCGAGGAACTGGACGACCCGATCGCCATGTACCTTAACGACGTGGCGACCTTGCCGTCGAACCTGGCCGGGATTCCTGCGATTTCCGTGCCCGGTGGACTGGCCTCCAACATGCCTGTCGGCGTGCAAATCCAAGCCCCGGCCACCGAAGATGCGCTGATGTACCGCATCGGTGCCGCCCTGGAAACCGGTCTGAAAGCCTCGCATGATGGCGCCGATTTCTTCTCGTTACTTCCCAACGCTTATGAGAGTGATGCCCGATGAGCCAAGATCTCATGAACCTCGATGAGGCCTTTGAAAAATTCGATCCCGTGCTGGGCTTTGAAGTCCACGTCGAGCTGAACACCGCGACCAAAATGTTCTCCGCGGCGCCCAATGCCTTCGGCGATGAACCCAACACGAATACCACTGAAGTCGATTTGGGGATGCCCGGCGCGTTACCGGCAGTGAATAAAACCGCGGTGGAATCAGCGATCAAACTGGGCCTGGCCCTGAACTGTCACATCGCCGAGAAGTGCGGTTTCGCCCGCAAACAGTACTTCTACCCGGATCTGGCGAAGGCTTTTCAGACCTCCCAGTACGATGACCCGATTGCGTCGGACGGTTATGTGGATGTGGAACTTGATGACGGAGAAATATTCCGCGTTGAGATCGAACGCGCGCACATGGAAGAAGACGCTGGAAAGCTCACCCATAAGGGTGGGTCCGGACGCATTCAGGACGCCTCCTATTCCTTGGTGGACTACAACCGTGCCGGAGTGCCCCTGATCGAAATCGTTACCAAGCCCATCGAAGGCGCCGGCGATCGGGCACCGGAGTTGGCCCGAGCCTATGTGACTGCGATCCGCGATATCGTCAAAGCCCTCAATATCTCGGATGCGCGTATGGAACGCGGTAATGTGCGGTGCGACGCCAATATTTCGCTGAAGCCTCGAGGTGCAGAGAAATTCGGGATCCGCACCGAAACCAAGAACGTCAACTCCACGCGTGCGGTACAGAACGCGGTGAGCTACGAGATTCAGCGGCAGGCTGCGATCCTGGATCAGGGTGGGTCTGTCACGCAGGAGACCCGGCACTGGCAGGAAACCTCAAAGACCACCACCTCGGGTCGTCCGAAGTCCGATGCTGACGATTACCGGTACTTCCCCGAGCCCGATTTGGTGCCGATCGTGACCGATCAGCCCTGGATTGACAAATTGCGCGAAGAACTGCCCGAAGATCCCTTGGTCCGCCGGCGTCGTCTCAAAGGCGAATGGGGTTACTCGGACGAAGAGTTCCGCGATGTGGTCGCAGCCGGGCTGATCGATGAAATCGATGCCACCGTTTCGGCTGGGGCCTCGGCATCAGCTGCCCGTAAATGGTGGATGGGGGAAATCGCCCGACTGGCCAATGAAGCTGAGGTTGCACCGCATGAACTGGGTGTCACCCCCGAGCACGTGGTCGAGATTGAGGCGCTCATCTCCGAAAAAACCATCAACGACAAGATCGCTCGCCAGGTCATTGGCCACGTCGCCGACGGTGAGGGCTCTCCTGGAGAGATCGTTGAAGCCCGTTCTTTGGCCGTGGTCTCCGACGAGGGCGCGCTGAACGACGCCGTGGCCCAGGCAATTGCGGACAACCCGGATGTGGTCGAGAAGATCAAGGGTGGCAAGAAGAAAGCCATCGGTGCCCTGATGGGACCGGTGATGAAGGCCACCCGCGGTCAGGCGGATGCTGCACGTGTTCAAGAACTGATCAACGAACAGCTCGGCCTCTGAACCCCGGTCTATGCCTGGATTCCCGAGTCGTTGACGACACCGAAGCCGGCCCCGTCTTGCGCATCACGGGGCCGGCGTGGTGCTGTCTAGGCGCGATTTTCGTGCTCTGGCGCCTTAGCTGACCTTGAGCGAGCGCAACCTGTTGACCGCTGCCATCACCTCGTGGCGACGGGGCATTGCCAGGTGACCTTTCCACCGTGGCGCTAGCTCACTCAAGCTACGTAGCGTTAGGTTTGTCTCGCGCCTGTTATGGTTGTCACCCTGTTGTTGCGTTACGATGATCTGCTCCAGAATGCCAGCAATGGCCCGGGTCTGTTCCACACTGACCAGCTGGCTGAGGGCGGAGAGATCAATATCTTCGTGCCCGATCTGAATGGTGTGCACTCCGCGTGCCCGAGGCGGTTTCCGGGGAGATTTGATCTGTTGCGGAACACGATCCTTCGGCAACCTCAGGGGTTGCGCAGCGCAGTGGTGTCGTTGCTGGGCACCCAGCCGGTGAGCTTCGGCGGTGAGATCACTGACACGGTAGTTTTCTAAACCTAGGACACGATCGGCCACCGAAAAGAACGCTCCGGTGCCCCCGGCCACCAGCACCGTGGAAATGCCTTGGTCGGCCAGTTCTTTGATGCGTGCGGTAAATGGGGTAATCGGCTCGGTTTTGACTAGCTGACGCATCAACTCATCCCGGACCATGAAGTTCGTGGCAGAGGTATCCTCATCGATCAGCACAGCGCTAGCTCCTGCTTCCAGGGCCTCTACGACGTTAGTGGCCTGCGAGGTGGAGCCCGAAGCGTTCGTGGTGGAAAAACGTGTCGTGTCAGTGCCCTGTGGCAGGTCAGAGATGAAGGAGGAAATATCGACGCCGGCCACTGAACGACCGTCTTCGGCCCGAATTGCCACCGCATCGGGATCCGTGATCACGAACTCACGTCCGTCGCCGGCTCGGTGGGGATACACGCCGTGCTCCAGCGCATTGAGTACCGTGGATTTACCGTGGTAGCCCCCACCGACGATCAGTGTGATCCCGTGGGCGATGCCCATACCGGTGAGAGTTCGGCCACTGGGGAGATCGAAGCTGACCGAGACGGAATCCGGGGACTCGAACGGTTCGGCATATTGCAACGGTGCCGAGGAATTACCGGCAGCGCGGGGGAGCACTGAGCCATTGGCGATAAAGGCCACCAGCCCGCGGCGGGGAAGCTCGTCGCGAATGGCCTGCTGGTCCTTCAATAAGGTGATGGTCTCGTCCAGTTCCTGGTGGTCAATCTCCTTCGTGGCATCCCGGAGTAGATCAGGCAACACCTGGGTGATCAACCGGGCAGCCTGGTGACCTTTGATCCGGCGACCCGCAGCCGGCAAGGACACCAACAGGTGGATTTCCATCACCCACCGACTCGACCCTGGGACGCGATGAAACTGGATGCACGAACGCTCCAACACCTCAGGCCCAAACGTCCCGATGCTGATCTCGCGTGGGGCACGCTGGCGGATCCGGCGTGCCAAGTAGTCTGTGGTGGCCACTGTGGTCAGGTGGTCGGCGAGGTTCTCTAGGTGGTCGGCTGTGGCAAATACTCGCACCGTCGACGGTGGTGCATACGGGTCAGCCTGAATATGGTCCAGGTGTACCGTGAGCTCTCCGAGCTGGTGCTTACCCTTCAGATTGCGATATTTGGCGTAAGACTGCCCGTCCAGAGCGTGTAACTGCTTCGCCAGCGACATGGCACCTCCATCGTCAGCATCGAGACGTCACGCAGGTTTGGCAGTCTAACAGTGCACCCTTAGTCCCGGCTCAACCTGTCCGCACCGGCATGCGGGCCACCACCGTGTGGTCTCCTGTCATCCAGCCGCGCACGTAGACTGAGTGACTATGAAGTATGTGATTATTGGTGGCGGGATAGCCGGAATTTCCCTGGCCGAAGAGCTCACACGGCGTGTGGCCAGCAACGATCAGGTCACGGTGCTTGAGGCCGAAGACCGGTTGGCGTATCACACCTCCTCGCGGGCCGCCCAGCAACTGACACTGTCTTATGGACCCCAGGCGGTGCGAGAGCTTACCGAGTTCACCGTCCAGGACCTCGACAAACGACAACAGGGACTCGACGAACCACTGATGTGGCAGTCCGATTTCTTGCTTTTCGGTACCCAAGACCATGTCGTGGAGGAAATGTATCCGGGAATGACGCCCTTGACTCACCAGGAGGTGCGCGAGCACGCCCCGGAGATCCGTCCCGAAAGCTTCGACGATGGCGGACTGGAACACCGCTCGGTGCGAGTCCGCGCTCTGCCATTCCTGCACTGGTTGGCCGATCAGGCCACCGACCGCGGGGCGAACACCGTGCTGAATGCTCGAATGATCCGGGCTGAACGTGTGGGTGGGCTCTGGCAGCTGACCACTGAGGACGGCCAGGAATTCGTCGCCGACGTGGTGATCAACGCTGCTGGAGCGTGGGCCGATATCGTCGCTGAGGCCTTTGGGGCCCGGCCCTTGGGTCTCATTCCTAAGCGTCGTACGGCACTAGAGGCGGCTCTGGCCACTCCGCTGACTCCCGACCACCCGCTGGTCTGCCGTGCCGGCCACGACTACTACTACCGCTACGACGAACTGGGCATCGTCGCTTCTCCCGGGGAGGATGAGCCCTGGCATGCTGAGGATGCCCAACCCCGCGATGCCGACGTACAACGTCTGATCGATCGCATCCAGACTGAGACGACCTTGGAGATCACTGAGGTCATTCGCTCTTGGTGCGGACTGCGCACTGAAGGCCCCGATGGGGAACCGGTGAATGGATTTGACCCCCAAGTCCCGGGATTGTTCTGGCTGGCCGGACAATCTGGGTACGGATTCCAAACCTCACTGGCTATGGCCACTCTGGCCACCGACCTGCTCATTGATCGCACCGCTGGCAACTGGGTGAGTGCTGATGCCGTCGCTCGGGTCAGCCCGGACCGCTTTTACCAGCAGGGTTGAGCCGACCGACTTACCGCAGTGCCTGCTGGGCCGCTTCGAGTCGCGGGACCGTCTTCCGCATGAGCCGACGGAAGGCAGAGGCTGGTGGCTGACGCCGGAGTGCGTTCTCGATAGATTCCAGTGCCATCGACGCTGACCATACGCGGGCATGCACCAGCTCGGAGGGTGAAGAACAGATCTGGGGGAGCATACCGGCGCCGTGCCACAGACTGAGAATCGCCGGATTCAGGGCCGGGTCCCACCGACTTGCCTGGTCCCAGTCCAGCACCCCGTTCAGTCGCCAGGGATCCTGGAGCCAGAGCATATTGTGTCCGGCGAGATCACCGTGCACGAGCCCGAAAGGGCCTTCTTGGGTCCATGTATGAGTCAGTTCCGCGACGTCTGCAATAAACTGCGCAAAATCCGGTAGCGGTGGGCCGGGCATCTTGGCTAGTCGCGTGACTTTCTGCGGGGTCAGCCCGCCACGCTGGGCAAAGGGCTGGTTCAACGCCAAACCGGTGGTGTCAACCTCCGATAACGTGTGAACAATGTCGCGTAACTGCTCTGGGTCCCCGCTGTGGTTCGGGTGGGCCGTGCCAGCAATATAGGGCTGGATAACTCCGCCGTCGACGATCGACAACGCTACCGGGACCTGCCACGGTAACTGGGGTGCGAGCTGGTCCAGCAACGTTGCCTGACGTTCAAGATTGGTGGCCGAATCCCGTGGAATCCGCACCACAAGGTGGCCCGGAACGATGACCAGACGATGATCTTTTCCTCGCTCGATCAGATGAGCTTGAGACCACGGTGCGGACTCAATCAGGGCGCGGTGTCTAGCGCTGATCCCCTCGCGCAAATGCGCGGCCAAATGCTGTGCCAGGGCCAGGTCGTCGTCGGTGGGCAAAGAAGCCATAGTCTCTAATTTAGTGCCCCTGACAGGTTTACACTGGGGTGGTGGTGCTGAGATTCTCGCGAACGGTGGTCTGGTGGCAGATCCTGATTGTCCTGGGGCTATCCCTGGGACGCTCCGGGGTCTACGCCCTGGTGGACTTAATGGAAAAGCTCACTCAAGCACCTTTAGACGAGCAAACCACCGCGCTCAACCCCTCGCTGGCACCAGATCCCGTGTTTGATCTGATTCGCCAACTCCTCAGCATTGGGTTCGGTCTGGTCCCGGTCGTGCTGGTGCTTCACCTGGTGTGGATCTACGGTCGCAACCCATTGCGAAGCTTCGGTTTGGATTTCCGCCGTCCGGTGAGTGACCTTGGGCTGGGACTGATCCTGTTTGTCACTATGGGTGCTGGCACTCTGCTGGTCTACGCGGTGGGACGATCTCTGGGGCTGACCACCGCGATTATCGGATCGAGCATGAATGACCACTGGTGGACTCCCATCGTGCTGACGCTGGCAGCCGTCCGGCACAGTCTGGTTGAAGAAGTCATGATCTTGGCCTGGTTGGTGGACCGGGTCAGCCTCCTGCGACGCACCCCCTTTCCCCCGGCTGACTTGGGTACAAATACCACCTGGCTGCCAACCACCACGACCGATGTGGTCGCGGTCTTGCTGGTCTCCTCGCTGATCCGGGCCAGCTACCACCTCTACCAGGGCATCGGTCCGGGGATCGGTAACGCGATCATGGGAGTGGTATTCGTGCTGGTATATCTGAAGTATCGAAGGGTGATGCCGATGGTCTGGGCTCATCTCTTCTTGGACGTGGCCGGCTTCGTGGGCTTCCCGGTACTCGAAAGCCTGGGCTGGTTTGGGCACTAACGTCGGGCTCGGCGTGCCACGTGGAAGGTAAGCGGTTGTGCATCGCGATCACACAGCGCGCAACGCATCGTGAAAGGAACATTCATGCAGAAAAATAAGCTTCTGATTTATGGCCCGTTGGGTGTGGGCGCTCTCGCGCTGTTTTCGCTCATGGCGCTACTGTTATACCTGTTTATTTTTGGCACCCTCTTGGGCCATAATGTTTCCTCGCTCGACGGTGACGGACCGCAATGGCCGTTTGCGACCGCATGGGTGCTGGGATGGATTAGTGTCATCTGCGTTCCGCTGGGGGCTCTCTGGGCCGTGATCATGCCACATATTGGCCGGGAGCAGGGCTAAAGAGAGAAGCCAGCTCAGCTGGGGGTCGTTCCATGGCCGGTTTGTCCGCTGTCAGCGGTGCAACCGTTTATTGGTCAGCCGGGTCGCGGTGGCGGTCGTGGGGTCTTCTGGCCACGGGTGTTTGGCGTAGCGTCCTCGGTTCTCGGCACGTACCTGGGGATAGACTTCAGACCAGAAAAACGGCAGGTCTTGGGTGATAGCTAACGGTCTTCCGGCAGGGGAGAGCAAATGAATGCTAACCGGGACATCGGCAATGGTTGGTGTCTCCACGGCTCCGAACATCTCTTGGAGCTTCACTGCCAGCACGGGTGGGTCCTGGGAATAATCCACCCGATAGCTTGAACCTGACGGGACCGTGAGCCGTTCCGGGACTCGTGTCTGTAATTCAGCGTCCTTGTCCCAGCCCACCAGCGTCTTCAGACCTGACAGGAGATCTTGGGCAAAAGGAGCCCATTGTTCGGGAGTGAAACGCTGGGGATCGGGCCAGTCTGGCAGATGGTGATGGGCGAAGCGTAGCCGGTCCCAGTACTGCCAGAATTGCTGACTCGGGTTGAGGGCCTCGAGCCCCTGGACGCGAATGGCCCGAGCGGTGGCCTGCAAGGTGTCGTCACTGGTGGCCGCCACCGGAGTCTGGTTGACAATGATGGCACCGATCCGGGACACCTCGCGGACGTTGACTTTCTGCCCCGACCATTCGGCAACTCGCTCTTGGGTAACGGGTAACAACAGCTCGACGGTGTCTTGATCAACCGGCACTGCCGCGCGGATGATGGGCTTGCCACGCAACAGCCCAACCTCCGTGCACACTAACCAGTCGGTCTGCGGTAGCCGAGAATCTCGGGGTAGTTCGGCGGCGGTTCCGGAGACCAACAAGAATTCTCGGGAGTTGCGGTCTCGGCGACGGGCAATGCGATCTGGGTAAGCCAAAGCTGCTACGGTGGCGAGATCCTGTTCCCGAGGTTTCTCAGCCGGTGCTATACCGGAGGGGGTAGCACCGGTGAGGCCGAGAAATCGGTGCGCCTCGCGTGGAAGCTCACGTGCTCTCACATTGACACCGGGGGCTCTCTGATCGGAATCCAATAACGCTACCGCCGTGGCCGCGGTGGCAGGGTCGAGGAGTTCGGAACCGTCCAGTAAAGCGCGGGCGAGTCGTGGTTCTGTAGGAACTGAGGCTAAACGTCGACCCAGATCGGTCACCACCGGCCACGCACCGGAGTCTTTATCGGGCGGTTCGATAGCTTCCAAAGCACCCAAGACCTCCACTGCGGCGCGATATGCGCGTTGCGGTGGACAGGTCGGGAGACGGGTCGGACCCCAACATGCCAGGAACAACACGGCCGAGGTCAGGTCACTGGTGAGGATCTCCGGGGTGATATCACTGGGGCGGGCAGCATATTCGCGTTCCGTCACACACCGTACGACCAGGCCTGGCCCGAGACGCGCCGCACGACCGGCCCGCTGCCGCATCGAGGCCTTGGACGCGCCCACGGTGACCAGCCCGGTCATGGCCCGCATCGTGTCTAACCGTTGGGTTCGCTCCAGCCCTGAGTCCACTACGGCCCTGACCCCCGGAACGGTCAAGGACGACTCAGCGACATTCGTTGCCAGAATGATGCGCTGATGGTTGGCTCGGGAGAGTACCTGGTCCTGTTCCTCCACGGTGCTTGACCCGGTCAACACGAGGGCTTCAGGAAGCTGGCGTTGTACCGCGCGGATCTCGGCGACACCGGGCAGGAAGACCAAAACGTCTCCCTCGGTGCGGGCACTGGTCTGGGCCGTCGTCTTCGCAACGTGGGCGAGAAAATCTGGAGTGACGCCACGGTCGTCCAGCGCGGTGGGGGGCTGAGAGAATTCTTCGGTGAGGGCATAAATCTCGGTGTGGGCGGTGAATAATGCAGCATCAAAATAGTTCACCCACTGTTGCGACTGCGCAGTTGCTGACATCGCCACGAGTTCCAGGTCATCGCGTCGTGGTAAGAGATCGCGGATAAATGCGGCGGTGAGGTCGGTTTCTACGGAGCGTTCATGGATTTCGTCGATCACCACCGCCGAAACATCATCCAGGTCCGGATCACGCAACAGACGACGGAGCAACACTCCCACCGTGACGAACTCGATCTGAGTCTGCGCTGAGACCTTCGCATCGCCCCGAACGGTATAACCAATGTGGTCCCCCACGCTGGTGCGAGTGAGCTGTGCCAGTCGCCGTGCTGCTGCCCGGGCCGCAACCCGGCGCGGCTGGGTCACCACGACCTTGGGACCGGGCTCGCGGTGCTCGGCCCTGGCCGCCAACAACGGGGGAATGATCGTGGTTTTACCCGTACCCGGAGGTGATTCCACCACCGCGCGTAGCCGGTGCGGTAGCCCGAGAAGTTCTTCGACTAATGACGCGGCCGGTAACCCGTGGCCGATCTGTGGGAGGGCGTCGTGGAAGGACAATGAAGAACTGGTCATCCCTTGTAGTCTATGGACTCGTCGTTGGTAGGCAGAACCAGTGCAGTCTCCGATGTGATCAGACCTGGGATGAAATGACCGCCCAGATCTGGCAGAATACTTTGTATTGGTCACGAGTGTCAGTGAAACAGCCCCGGCTTACTGACCGGCAACCCTCCACCGCGGTGGGGTGCCCCGGGTGAGGACCAGGCGCGAACCACAATGGTTCGCAGCAAGCGCGGGTCCACCGTGCTCTGAACGCTGTCTGCCGGCACGGTGTCAGAACACGAGTTGCGACCCCTGAGACAACAGGAGTCAAACCCCATGGGTCAATCACAGCAACCAGACAGCACCAACCCCAACACCTGGGGGCTAGCCACCAAACAGATTCACGCTGGGATCCCGGAGGTAGCCGACTACGGTTCCACCCAGCTTCCCATTCATGCCACAGCGTCCTATAACTTCCCGACTTTGCAGGACGCAGCCGATCGTTTCGCACTCTCCAGCCTGGGCCAGATCTACACCCGCATTACGAATCCCACCACCGACGCGGTCGAACAGAAGATCGCCGCACTGGAAGGTGGCGTGGGGGCGGTGATGACCTCCTCCGGACAGTCCGCGACCACCCTGGCCGTTCTCAACCTTGCCGGTGCGGGAGATTCGGTGGTGGTGTCCGCATCACTGTATGGTGGCACCCAAAACCTGTTCAAACACACCCTGCCGCGACTCGGGATTGAAACGATCTTTGTCGACGATCCCGATGACCTTGACGCCTGGAAACAGGCCATCAAACCCAACACCAAGGTGCTCTTTGGTGAAGTGCTGGGTAACCCGAAAGCCGATGTGCTCGATGTGGCAGCGGTGGCAGATATTGCCCATCAGGCGGGGCTCCCCTTGATCGTGGATTCGACATTGACTCCACCGCCGGTGTTCCGCCCGTTCGAACACGGTGTGGATATTGTCGTGCACTCGGCGACCAAATACCTGGGCGGTCATGCCGCGGCGCTCGGCGGGTTCGTCGTTGATTCGGGCCATTTCGACTGGACAGCCGACCCGGAAAAATTCCCCTGGTTCAATACCCCCGACGAGTCGTATCACGGCGTGGTGTTCGGCACCGATTTTGGACCCGATGGACCGCTGGGCGCGAATCTCTCCTATATTTTGCGACTCCGCACCCAGCTGTTGCGCGATCTGGGCAGCGCAGCCAGCCCATTCAATGCCTGGATCGTCAACCTCGGCCTCGAGACCCTCTCCTTACGTGTCTCCCGCCATGTGGAATCAGCGCTGACGGTGGCGCACTGGCTGGAAGACCATCCCTTAGTTCAGCACGTGGCCTACGCCGGTCTGGAATCAAGTCCCTGGTATCACCGTGCCCAACGGCTGTTGCCCGAGGGAACCTCTGGCATCGTCTCCTTCAACATCGCCGGCGGTGCACAAGCCGGTCGGATTTTCGCTGAAGCCTTGACGCTTCACAAGCGAGTCGCCAACCTTGGCGACACTCGCTCACTGGTGATTCACCCGGCTTCGACCACTCACGCCCAGCTCAGTGAAGCAGAACAGCGGGCCGCCGGCGTCGAGCCGTCGTTAGTCAGGCTGTCGGTCGGTCTGGAGAACCCCGAGGATATCCTGGCTGATCTGCAACAAGGTTTTGCAGCAGTCGAATAGCGTCGCTAGCGCCACAACCGCGTAGCTACTCGCAGATACTGCCGGGCACAGTATCGACAGCCGGAACTGAGGATGATGAACGTGTCAGTGGATGCAGAACCGATCGTTGCAGGTCGTGCGACCTCACCGGGCCTTCGGACCATCTCAGTGGGTGAACTGACCTTTGAAACCGGAGGTTGGCTACCCGAGGTGCAGCTGGCCTATGAAACCTGGGGCACACTCAATCAGGATGGCTCCAACGCCATCCTGATATTGCACGCCCTGACCGGTGATAGCCACGTGGTTTCCTCAGAAGCGCTTCCGCATCCGGGCTGGTGGGAGTCTCTTGTCGGGCCGGGCCGCCCCATTGATACCCGAAAATGGTTCGTGGTGGCACCTAATATGGTGGGTGGCTGTTACGGCTCGACGGGCCCGTCTTCCCCGGACCCTGACGGGCGACCGTGGGGCTCACGGTTTCCCTTTACCACGATCCGAGATTCGGTTCATGCTGAAGCACGCCTGGCCGACGCGCTGGGCATTGAAACCTGGCACGCCGTGCTGGGCGGTTCTATGGGCGGAGCTCGCGCACTGGAATGGGCAGCCACCTACCCGGAACGAGTCCGGGGTGCGGGTATTTTAGCCTGTGGGGGAGCAGCCAGCGCCGAGCAGATTGCCTTCGCCCAGTCGCAAGTGGCCGCGATCAAACTTGATCCACACTACCGCGGTGGTGACTACTACGGTCAACAGCCGCCCGAGGAAGGGCTGGGTATCGCACGGCGCATTGCTCACATCACCTACCGTTCGGAGGCCGAGCTCCAGTACCGCTTCGCTCGGAAACCTCAAGGGCAGGAAGACCCCTTCGGGCAGATCACTCAGCGTACCGGCCGGTACCAGATCGAATCCTATTTGGACTACAAAGCCAAAGACCTGGCCTCCCGGTTCGATGCCAACTCCTACGCGGTTCTCACCGAAGCGCTGATGTCGCACGACGTTGGACGCAACCGTGGCGGGCAACAAGCCGCGGTAGCACGGATTGTGGCAACACCGTTCATCGCTGCGGTCTCCTCGGACCGGTTGTACTTCCCCTCTCAGTCCCAGCAACTAGCCGACGATTTCAACCGCGGCCGTGGTGCCCAGGATCCTGATCATCCGCAGCATGTCCTCAGTCACCAAATCGATTCGCCCATCGGACATGATGGCTTCCTGACCGCTCCGGAACAGATTGCCGATGAACTCATCCGGGTCCTGGAGCTGTAAAGCGAAGCTTCTGCACTGGTAGACTGGTTCGCTAAGATCATCGACTATGAGCTACAACACTGAGTCGAACCAGCTGGTAGTACGTTTCAGCCACCAGGACCTTTCCTCCCGGAGCGATAGTGATCTGCTCGTGGTGCTTCACGGTTACGGCGCCGATGAAACCGATCTCCTTCCGCTCACGGCCGAGTTGCCCGACACTTTTACCGTAGCCGCGGTGCGTGCCCCCATCTGGCTGACCAACGGGATGAATGGATACGCCTGGTTCCCGATCACTGAAGAGTTGAGCTCCCCGCCCGAAAGCGTTCGGAGTAGCTTGGAACAGTTGGATGCCTGGATCCAGAGCGTGGCCGATGGTTTCCGCACCGTCTCCATTCTGGGGTTCTCCCAGGGTATGGCCATGGCCACCTCCATGTTGCGGATGCGCCCCGAGCAGTATGCTGCGGTGGTTGGTCTGTCGGGCTTTGTTCTTGACGCGAGTAACGAGCCACTCCTGGCAGAGCTGTTGAGTCACGACGAAGAACTGGCAACCAAACAGGTGCCGGTCTTCTGGGGTCGCGACCTACAAGACCCCATCATCCCACCCCAGATGGCCAAAGAGGCTGGCATGTGGCTTGACCAGCATGTCGACCTCACACAGGACACGTACCAAGGTGTGGGCCATGGGGTACACCCGCAGGAAATCTCCGATCTCACCGCATTCCTCGTTCGCCACGTCGCGAACCGGCGTTAACCGTAGGTGAATTTCGGGGTGCATCAGGAGACATGGGTTGTTACCAACCTGTAATCTGTCGCCCTTACAGTGATCGTGTTCTTACTGAGGCTGACCAAGCCTTGTTCCAAGATCACTATCACCGAGGAGAACGCGCATGTCGTCGAATCGTCGCCCGGTTGCTATCGGGCTGATCACTCTGATGGGGTTGCTTGCTCCGACCCCGGCTTTGGCAGCGACTTCCGAGTCCCCTGCCCCTGAAGAAACTCCCGCACCTTCGGCACCGGCTACTCAGCCGTCGGAAGCTCCTGCGGAGACTCAGCCCGCTGACAACGGACCTGAGACTGAAGATACCGAGACGGAAGGTTCTGAGACCGCGGGCTCCGAATCCCCTAATCCGGATGAGGAAACCGCCGAGAACCCAGACGGAGAAACCACCGTCAGCTTGCTGAACATCAATGACTTTCATGGTCGCATGAGTGAAGATATCGCCATGCCGTTTGCCAAGCTGATCACTGATCAGCAGGCTGTGAACCCTGGTAACACTTTGTTCTTGTCGTCTGGTGACGATATTGGTGCTTCGCTGTATGTTTCCTCTGTGCAGGATGACAACCCGACTCTGGATTACCTGAATGCTCTAGGTCTGGATGCTAGTGCGTTGGGTAACCACGAGTTTGATAAGGGCGTTAGCGACTTAGTAGACCGTGTCTTCCCGCGCTCGGATTTCGATCATCTGGCGGCTAATGTGATCGTGAAGGAAACCGGCGAGCCGCTGACCGATCCTTATAAGATCTACGAAACCGAGTCCGGTCACTCCGTGGCCGTCGTGGGCGGTGTGACCCAGGAGACTGTTACCCTGGTGAACCCGGCCGGCATTGAGTCCGTCGAGTTCAAAGACCCGGTGGAATCGGTCAACACCTACATTGAGCAGCTGTCCGATGGGGATGCGTCGAACGGCGAGGCAGACATCATCGTGGCTTCGTACCACGAGGGTGTCAACACCGACAATATTGACAACGACCGCATCGTCAACAACACCCACCCTGAAGCTGACGTGATCTTTACCGGTCACACTCACGAGTTGTACAACGTGGATGCTCCAGTTCCAGGCGAGGAGGGCAAGACCCGCCCGGTTATGCAGACCGGTGAATACGGCAGCAACCTGGCTCGTGTTGACTTCAGCCTCGATGCTGAGGGCGAGATCATTGACGTCGAGCACAAGAACTTGCCTGCCGGCGATGCTCCGAGTGATGAAGAGATCGCTGCCAGCCCGGTGCTGACCGAGGTTAAGCAGATTGTTGATGACGCCGCTGCTGTGGCTGAAGAAGAAGGCTCTGTGGTGATCGGCGACCTCGAAGACTACATCACCACCGGTTACAATCCTGAGGCCACCGATAAGGGTGGATTCGACCAGCGTGATCGTGAATCCACCATGGGTCACCTGGTGGCCGATGCGTGGTTGTGGGCCGGCAATAACAACCCGGCTGGTCTGAGTGCTGACATCGGTGTGCTGGCCGCCGGCTCCCTCCGTGACGAATTCCCCAGTGGCCTGCGTCTGAACAAAGACCTGCAACCTGGTGAAGTCACCGTTGCTGATGCTGTATCCGTGAACCCGTTTGCTAACGACATCTACGTCGTAGAGATCACCGGCGAGCAGCTCCGTGAAGCGCTGGAACAGCAGTGGCAGACCACCGCTGATGGTGAGATTCCTTCTCGCCCCTACCTGCAACTGGCTCTGAGCTCTAACGTTCGTTACACCTTTACCGGTGAAGTGTCGACCAACGCTAACAACCGTGCTGGTCACGAGACTCTGGGTAACAACATCGACCAGATCTGGGTTAACGACAAGCTGGTCACTGGTGACGAGACCTTCAAGGTGGCTCTGCCGTCCTTCTTGGCCGCTGGTGGTGACAACTTCCGTGCTTTTGGTAACAGCCTGAACCAGCAGCAGACCGCGCTGATTGACTCCGACATCTTCGTCAACTACCTGCGTGACGAGCTGGATGGCAAGATTGCTCCGCGTTTCGATCAGCAGGCCATCAATATCTCTGATGTGTCTGATAGCTACGACATCAACGGCGAGCTGACTTTCGGCCTGCAGTCCCTGGGCGTTCCGTCCTACAACGCTCCGATTCCGGAGAACTTCGCGGCCAGCATCGTGACCGAAGATGGCACCGAGGTTGAACTGGGCACCGTCGAGGTGCAAGACAAAGCAGGTAACGTCACGTTCGACCTGTCGCAGTTCGATTTGGCTGCCGGTAACGTTCAGGTCAAGCTGGTGGATGAGACCACCGGTACCATCATTACCCGCGCCATTGAGTTGACTGGTGAGCGGGACGACGAGGGCGGACAGCCTGGTGATGGTGAGACGACCGAGCCTGGTGACGAGGAGACCAGCGAGCAGCCTGGTCAGCCTGGTGATGACGAGACCAGCGAGCAGCCTGGTCAGCCTGGTGATGACGAGACCAGCGAGCAGCCTGGTCAGCCTGGTGATGACGAGACCAGCGAGCAGCCTGGTCAGCAACCTGGTGATGAAGATGAGTCGGGCAAGCCTAGCGAAGGTGGCGAGGCTAGCGAAGATGGCGAGGCTGGCGACAAGGGCCAGGGCGGTGCCGAAGGTTCTGAACAGGGCTCCGAGGGTTCTCAACAGGGCTCCTTGGCTTCCACTGGTGCCACCATTGGTGGTCTGGCACTGCTGGGTGTAGCGGCTCTGGGTGTTGGCGCGCTGTTGGTTCGCCGCCGCGCTAACGCTCACGAGTAAGGGCCCTATCCCCTGAGGGGATAGTTCACACCGACGATCAGGGTGGTGACGGAATCATTCCGTCACCACCCTGAATCGTTGTGGAGGCTGAGTCTTAACCGGGTTAAAGAACGAAAAACACAGGAACAGACTAGACCCCGGGTGATTCTCGTTCGATAGTGACAGCAATGCCTGCGCTCGGGACAGCAATTACGTCCCCGGGGTGCAATTGCCGACCACGGCGAGTTTCGACCTCACCGTTGACCACAATAAGGCCATCCTGGATAATCTCACGGGCCTCCACTCCGTCTTCGACGAGGTTTCCCAATTTGAGGGCCTGGCCTAAACGGATCATGTCATCGTTGATCAATAGTGCTGTGACGTCAGGTGGCTCAGAAGCAGAAATACCCATGATGCCATTCTCACACCCGCCAACGATGTTGTCAGTGCCTGATCTGGGTGTCGCATCCGTGCCCGTGACTCAAACTGCCCGTAGACTAGTCACCGTTAGGCTCGCTTACGCACCATCGAACAGAGTGAGCCTCCACGATATCAAGACACTCATACCACCTTTGTCCCGCGCGAGCCCGCGCAGAAAGTGAAGCTTCATGGCTGCCCCGTCATCTCCTCTGGACCAGGTTATTAATCTCGCCAAACGGCGTGGATTCGTGTTCCAAGCCGGTGAAATTTACGGTGGCTCGCGTTCAGCCTGGGACTATGGACCACTGGGCGTCGAGCTGAAAGAGAACATTAAGAATCAGTGGTGGCAGACCTTTGTTCGTGGGCGTGGCGATATGGTCGGACTGGACTCGTCCATTATTTTGCCCCGTCAGGTCTGGGAGGCCTCCGGCCACGTCGAGACTTTCACGGACCCGCTGGTGGAATGCACGAGCTGTCACCGCCGGCAACGCCAAGACCACCTCGAGGAAGCTTTCGAAGCCAAGCATAACCGTGTTGCAGAATCCATGGCAGAAATCGTCTGCCCCGACTGTGGGACTCGTGGCCAGTGGACCGAACCTCAGTTGTTCTCCGGACTGGTCAAAACCTATCTGGGGCCGGTTGATAATGAGGAAGGCCTGCACTACATGCGCCCGGAGACTGCCCAGGGCATCTTCGTGAATTTCCTGAACGTGCTCAATGCCTCCCGGAAGAAACCACCGTTTGGTATCGGCCAGATTGGTAAAGCCTTCCGTAACGAGATCACTCCGGGTAACTTCATCTTCCGCACCCGCGAATTCGAACAGATGGAAATTGAATATTTCGTCCATCCCGACCAGGCTGGCGAACACTTTGACCGGTGGGTTGATGACTGCTTCAACTGGTTCGTTGATCTCGGCGTCAACTCCGACAACCTGCGTAAGTTCGATGTTCCTGCCGAAGACCGGGCACACTATTCGGACGGCACCATCGACTTGGAGTATCGTTTCGGTTTCCAGGGTTCTGAGTGGGGCGAACTGATGGGTATTGCGAACCGGACCAACTATGACCTGTCGCAACACACCGAGTATTCCGGTACCAAGATGCAGTACTTCGACCAGGGCACCAACGAGCGGTACACACCCTATGTGATTGAACCCTCCTTCGGTCTCACACGCTCGCTGATGGCCTTCTTAGTGGATTCCTACCGCGAAGACGAAGCCCCCAACACGAAGGGTGGGGTTGATGTGCGCACCGTACTGGGCCTGGACCCCCGATTGGCACCGATTAAAGCCGCCGTGCTCCCGCTGTCGAAGAAATCCGAGCTACAGGTCCCGGCTAGCCAGCTGGCAGACACGCTGCGGAAACGTTGGAATGTCGATTACGACGAGTCCGGGGCGATCGGGCGTCGCTACCGTCGTCAGGACGAAGTTGGTACCCCGTACTGCATCACCGTCGACTTTGACACGCTCGAAGACCAGGCCGTGACGATCCGCGAACGTGACTCGATGAACCAAGAACGTGTGAGCCTTGACCAGGTGGAGAACTACCTCAGCACCAATTTGGGTATCTAAATGACACCAGGCGACGATATTCACATCCGGCCTTGGGCAGAAGGTGACGACCTGAAGCTTCTCGAAGTTTTCGCCGACGTCGCCTCGCCCCAGCAAGCTGCCGATCGACTCATTCTTGCCAGGGCCACCACCGAGCCCTTCGGCATCACTTTGGTCGCTGAACGCGACGGTATTGCCATCGCTGCCGGTGGTGTGCGAGAGCAACCCATCCACCCCCAACGGCACTGGGTATACCTCGAAACTGCTCCGCTCGAGCGTCGTCAAGGAATTGCCGGCCTGCTCTTGGAACGGTTGGGTGAGAACATCCCGGCAGGTAGCGAGCTCAAGGCCCGGTCGGTGGCCGGTGATACCGCCACCGAATCCTTTTTAACCCGGCACGGGTTCTCCCGCATCAACACCGCTCGGAGGGTGTTGATTGGACCCGGTGGACTACAAACTCCCACCTTCAGCGAGAATGGTGAGGACGGTGCCCCAGTGTTAGAAGAACTCGGCACCGGTTCCGTTGAGCTCTCTCAAGCGGTCGCGACCTTCTACAATGCCGTGCATGCTAGCTGGGATCCCAGCGAGATCAGCCTGACCAAGGCTCAACAGCTCTTCCTGGCACCTGAAACTGCAGCGACCGGCGCTGTGGTAGTCCGAGACCGCCCCAAAGCGCACTCAGGTACCATTCAGGCATTCGCGATCTCTTACCTGGTGGAGGGACCGGACGGAGCCGAGCACGATGAACGGCAACCGGCCGAGGTGCTCATGGGATGGAACCCGGAGGCTCCCGACCCGCACACCGCCGTGAGAAACTTACTCGCCATGCTCACCGGAACATACCCGATTCAGCTCGAAACCGATGAGTCACTCACCGCGCTCAACCCGGTCATCGACGAGTTGATTGACTCCGGCTATGCCACCGTGGAAGCAACTCATCACCTGTGGGCCACGGATGGCTGATCACCGTCGCCGTTCACGTCGAGCAACCACTGCTGGGCACCCCCGCAACGAGACGGAGACTGGGACCCCGCATGCCGGGCACGGCCACGGCCTACCGGCCGGGCCCAGCGCCGATGGACTGGTGGCTGGCACCTCCAGTCGCAAAAAGCGCCGTGTCATCGGGTGGCTGACCGGAATCTTGGCCCCGTTGACCCTGGTGCTGATCATCGGCATGGTGCTGTTGTGGCCCTCCGGCAGCTACCGGGAACTGGCCCTCGACGACCCCTACGGCACGACCGAGAACTTCACCATCACACCGGCCACCGTCATCGAAACGGCGGAACGAAGCTGTCAAGACCAAAACCAGGTGATGGAGTCAACCACCGGGGCTCCCATGACCCTGCCCGATTCCGAGACCGGGGCTAGCCCAGAGTGCCACACCGCTTGGGTCAATCCCGATGGAGGTGGCAGTGAACGAGTCGAAGTGGAGATCCCGCCCCAGGTCTCGGCTTCGGCCAGCATTGAGGTGGGAGACCGACTGAAAATCCTGCGCCCCAACGCCTCGTCGGGATTTGACACCTCGGTGGCCGATTTCGTCGACTTCGAGCGCACCGTACCGATCGTGCTACTGGCCGGCCTCTACGCGCTGGTGGTCGTGCTGGTGGCCCGGTGGCGCGGGGTGCGCGCGATCATCGGACTCGTCGCCTCCTTCGCGGTGATCTTCTTTTTCATGATCCCGGCACTGCTCGAAGGCGGCCCACCACTGTGGATTGGACTCGTCGGGTGCTGTTTGATCATGGTCGCTGTGCTCTACTTCGCCCACGGTTTCTCTCTACGGACCACCACCGCCCTGCTCGGCACCCTCTTAGGCCTGGGCTTGACCGCAGGATTGGCCATTTGGAGCACCGATGCCGCCTATCTGACCGGGATGGGTGAAGAAGAATCCTTCGTGCTCTCCTCGGTTGTGCCCGATATTCGGCTCTCCGGCATTGTGCTCTGCGGACTACTTATCGCCGGGCTGGGAGTGCTCAACGACGTGACCATCACCCAATCCTCAGCGGTCTGGGAACTGCAAGCCGCCAACCCGCAGGCCAGCGCCTGGGAGCTCTTTAGCGCCGGCATGCGCATCGGTCGGGACCACATTGCCTCCACGGTCTATACCATCGCCTTTGCCTATGCCGGATCAGCGTTACCGGTCATGATGGTGATCTCCATGTACGAAACCGGACTGGGCACCATCCTGGTCTCCTCCGAACTGGCCGAAGAAGTCGTCCGGATCTTGGTGGGATCGATCGGACTGGTCTTGGCCATCCCGGCCACCACCGCCATTGCCGTTGTGGTGGCCAAGGCCGTCAGCAGTGACTCTTAACCTCCAGCCCGTGGTAGTGTGATCCGGGGCACAACTCGTGCTAGATTCAGAGATGAACACTGTCCTGTACGCTCGTACAGTTTGCAGGTGTGTGGCATGAATTGGTAGCACGACGGGAGAAAGAGGTCTCGATCATGGTTCAGCAACTTAGTCACTACCTCAATGGTGCACGGGTACCGGGATCATCTGGTGCCTTCAGTGACGTCTACAACCCCTCCACGGGAGAAGTTCAAGCTCAGGTCCCGCTGGCCAGTGTCGACGAGGTTCGGGAGGCAATCGCCCAGGCCAAACGAGCCCAGCCCGCGTGGGCAGCCACCAACGCCCAGAAACGAGCTCGGATCATTTCGCGATTCGTGGATGTGGCCTACCAGCACGAAGACGAGCTGGCTGAATTGCTCTCGCTGGAACACGGCAAGATTTTGGACGACGCCAAGGGAGATTTGCAACGTGGGCTGGACGTGATGGAATTCGCCACCGCAGCCCCGCACCTGCTGAAAGGCGAGTACTCGACCGGAGTCGGCACCGGCATCGATGTCTACTCCATGCGCCAGCCATTGGGCGTGGTCGCCGGCATTACCCCGTTCAACTTCCCGGCCATGATCCCGCTGTGGAAGGCCGCCGGCGCGATTGCCTCCGGTAATGCCTTCATCCTCAAGCCCTCCGAACGAGACCCTTCGGTGCCCCTGCGGCTGGCGGAGCTGTTCACCGAGGCTGGGCTGCCCAATGGCATCCTGCAGGTCGTTAATGGCGATAAAACCGCCGTGGATGAGATCCTGGACCACCCCGACATCAAGGCCGTGGGCTTTGTGGGGTCCACCCCGATTGCTGCCTCGATCTATTCCCACGCTGCCGCGAAGGGCAAGCGCGCCCAGTGCTTCGGTGGGGCGAAAAACCACATGGTGATTATGCCCGATGCCGATATGGACCAGGCCGCCGATGCACTGATTGGGGCGGCTTTTGGTTCGGCCGGTGAGCGGTGTATGGCCATCTCCGTGGCGGTGCCGGTCGGCGTTGAGACACATCAGATCATTCGCGATAAGGTCCTGGAACGCGCCCAGCGACTCACCGTGGGACACTCGCTGGCTCAGGACTCCGATTTCGGTCCGGTCGTCTCCCCGGAAGCCAAAGAACGCATTGAAGCAGCCATCGCCCGCGGTGTGGATGAGGGTGCCGAGCTCATCCTGGATGGCCGCCATCCCAAGGTCGCCGATTATCCCAATGGCTTCTATATCGGTGCCACCATTTTCGACCACGTCACTCCCGGGTCCTCACTGCACGCCGATGAGATCTTCGGTCCGGTGCTGTCCATTGTCCCGGCCGCCGACTATGACGCAGCGGTGGAGATCATCCACGGCCATAAGATGGGCAACGGTGTGGCGATCTTTACTCGCGACGGTGACGCTGCTCGGGAATTCGCCGCTGGGATTGAGGTGGGCATGATCGGTATTAACGTGCCCATCCCGGTTCCGATCGCCTATTACACCTTCGGCGGCTGGAAAGCCTCGGGCTTCGGGGATCTCAATCAGCACGGCCCCGATGCGTTCCGGTTCTATACCCGCACCAAGACCGTCACCCAACGGTGGCCATCCGGTATCAAAGACGGCGCCAGCTTCGTGATGCCCACCGGCAACTAACACCCCACCACGAAAGGACCACGAAGATGAGCGAGAACCATTCCGAACACGTCATAGCAGAGGTCCGTGGATCACTGGGCATCATCACCCTGAATAAGCCCCAGGCGATGAACTCGCTGTCACTGGAGATGGTCCGCACCATCACCGCGACACTGCAACAGTTCCGCGAGAACTCTGCGGTGGTCTCAGTCGCGTTGCGCGGTGCCGGCGATCGCGGTTTCTGTGCCGGCGGGGACGTGGTGGCGCTGTACCACCAGGTCGTCAATGATCCGCGTGATGCCTCGCCGTTCTTCATTGCGGAGTACCAGCTCGACCACGCCATTTCGGTCTACCCTAAGCCGGTGCTGGCCGTGATGAACGGTGTGGTGCTCGGTGGGGGAGTGGGCCTGGCCGGCCCCAGCTCCCACCGGATCGTGACCGAGACGACCCGGCTGGGTATGCCAGAAACCGGGATCGGTTTCAGCCCCGATGTGGCTGGAGTCAACTACCTAGCCCAGGCGCCTGGACTGCTGGGACGCCACCTGGCACTGACCGGTGCACACATTTCAGCTGCCGATGTCCTACATATCGGAATGGCTGATTATTTCGTCAACGACGAGTCCATCGAGGAACTTTTGGACGCGGTGTCTCAGATCAGCACCGCAGACCAACTGGACCCGACCATCCGGCAGTTTCAGGCTGAGCCGGGCCAGTCAGAGCTGGCCGCCCAGGCGGAATGGATCGACCGAGTCTACGACGCAGACACCGTGGAACAGATGCTGAGCAATGTGAGTGGCTTGGTGGAAAACCACCCCGACCACCCGGCCGGAAAGGCGCTCCGAGCACTACAGCGTAATTCACCGACCGGGATGAAAGTGGCTTTAGAAGCCGTCAAACGGGCCGGAGACCAGACCATTGGTGAAACCCTGGCTCAAGATTTGCGGACCACCATGAATGCTGCCTATGGCCACGACTTGCGCGAGGGTATCCGCGCTCAACTGGTGGATAAAGACCGCAACCCGCGGTGGAAACCGGCTGAGCTCTCGCAGGTCAGCCAACAGCTGGTCAACAGCTTCTTTGACCCTGTCGATGGGGTAGCAGATCTAGAACTCAACGAAGGATGAACCTGATGAACATCGCGTTTTTGGGATTAGGAAATATGGGGGCCCATATGGCCCGCAACCTGCTGGAGGCCGGCTACCAGGTGACCGGTTTCGACGTGGTTCCCGCTGCCGTGGAGCGTGCCGCCGAGGCGGGGATTGCCCCGGCCGAGTCAGGAGAGGCCGCGGTGCGCGACGCCGAGGTGGTGATCACCATGTTCCAAAACGGGCAACAGGTGTTGGATGCCTATCAAGGCTTACTAGCTGCCGCGCCGGAGAACACGCTGTTTATTGACTCGTCGACTATCAGCGTCGATGAAGCCCGTCAGGCTGCAGAACAGGCTCGTCAGGCAGGCCACCGCCCACTGGATGCTCCGGTCTCGGGCGGCATGTCCGGTGCTGAGGCAGGAACCTTGACTTTCATGGTGGGTGGCGATGCCGAAGCGTTTGCCACGGCCGAACCGCTTTTCCAGGCCATGGGACGCAAGATTGTGCACTGCGGTAACTCCGGTGCTGGACAAGCGGCAAAAGTCTGTAACAACATGCTGTTGGCGGTGACCACCATTGGCGCCAGTGAGGCCTTCGCGCTGGGACAGAATCTGGGGCTCAGCGACCAGGCACTGTACGATGTGCTGTCGACTTCGGCGGCACAATGTTGGGCCGTGACCACCAACTGCCCGGTGCCCGGCCCGGTGGGCACGGCCCCGGCTGATCGGGGCTACGCCCCGGGGTTTGCGACCGCGCTGATGGCCAAGGATCTCGGGTTGGCGCATGCGGCGATTGAAACCACCGGGACCTCGGCTTCGTTCGGGGAAGCAGCCTACGAGGCATACCGTCAGTTCAACGAGCTAGATGGTGGTGCCTACTCAGGACAGGACTTCTCAGCGATCATTAAAACTATTCGCCAGGGTTCACCCCGTGATGACGACGAGAAAGCGCAAAACAACGACACCCACCACTGAAAGGTAGATGACGAGACGATGACTGAGTCCAGCGAAGAGATTATTCTGACCGAAGTCCAAGACCGGATCGGAGTGATCCGGCTCAACCGTCCTCAGGCCCTGAATGCACTGAATGCCGAGGTCATGACCGCGGTGGTGGACACCGTCACAGGCTGGGAAAAAGACCCCCAGGTCATGGCTGTCGTCATTACGGGCAACGAGAAAGCCTTCGCTGCCGGTGCTGACATTAAAGAAATGTCGACCAAAACCGCAGTAGAGATGGCACGCAACGACTGGTTTGCCGATTGGGACGCCTTTGCGAATCTACGGATCCCTACCATTGCTGCGGTCAACGGCTATGCGCTCGGTGGTGGCTGCGAGCTAGCCATGATGTGCGATATTCTCGTCGCCGGTCCCTCCACCAAATTTGGTCAGCCTGAAATCAACCTCGGTGTCATCCCCGGGATGGGTGGTTCCCAACGACTCACCCGAGCGGTCGGAAAAGCCAAGGCCATGGACATGGTGCTGACCGGTCGGATGATGCCAGCCGACGAAGCAGAACGCGCCGGTCTCGTTTCACGACTAGTCGACGAGGATGAAAAGGTTTTTGACACCGCGATCGAGGTGGCCGGAACCATCGCCTCGAAATCGCGTCCGGTGGTTCTGGTCGCCAAGGACGCGGTGTCTGCTGCCTTTGAGACCACCTTGCAACAAGGTGTGCTCTTTGAACGCCGGACCTTCCATAGCCTGTTCTCCCTGCAGGACCAGAAAGAGGGCATGGCCGCCTTTAACGAAAAGCGCAAACCTGAATTCACAGATCACTAAAAATCCCCACACATACAGGATCCGCCGGTTGGTGTCCTACCAGCCGGCGGATCCTGCTGTGCTGAGGGCTGAAGTCCGGGAAATCGGTCAGTTACGCGGTGACATCCGTGTCGGAAAACTCGTGGTTGTACCCTTCGGTGCTGGTGCGCGTGGCACGAGCTTGATCCGTGAGTTCGCCTTCCTCACCGTGGAATTCCCGCTCTTTTGCACGCAATTCAACACGGCGGATTTTGCCCGAAACCGTCTTGGGCAACTCGGCGAATTCCAGCCGGCGAATCTTGGCATACGGAGGCAACACCGTGGAAGTGTGAGCGAAAATCGATGCCGCGGTCTCAGCAGTCGGCTCGTGCCCGGCGGCCAACACCACATAGGCTTTCGGCACCGAGAGTCGAATCGGATCTGGGGATGGGACCACCGCCACCTCGGCCACTGCCGGATGCTCAATCACTGCCGATTCCAATTCGAAGGGGGAGAGCTTATAGTCAGAAGCTTTAAACACGTCATCGGCTCGACCAATATAGGTGAAGATTCCCTGCTCATCTCGCTCCATGATGTCACCGGTGTGGTAGTAGCCACCGCGGAACGCTTTGTCGTTCTTCTCCGGGTCCTTATAGTAGCCCTTCATCAGCCCTACCGGCCGAGGGGCGGCAACCAGGCATACCTCGCCCTCTCCTGCCCCTTCGATGAGCTCATCGGTGGCCGGATCGATCAGGACCACCTCAAAGCCGGGGAGGGGCCGGCCTACGGAACCGGGCTTGAGCTCCTGGCCGGGAGTATTAGCGATCTGCAACGTGGACTCGGTCTGTCCGAACCCGTCGCGAATGTCTCGATTCCAGTCTTCGCGGACTTTATTGATCACCCGGGGGTTCAACGGTTCACCGGCAGCAACAACTTTGTCGGGTGGATTCTTCAGTTTGGTCAAATCCGCCTGAATCAGCATCCGCCAAACCGTCGGCGGAGCGCAGAAACTCGTCACCCCTTCGTCATCCATAACCTGCATCAATTTTTCGGCATCGAAGCGTGAATAGTTGTAGAGGAAGATCGTCGCTTCAGCGATCAACGGGGCAAAGAAATTCGACCAGGCGTGTTTTGCCCACCCTGGCGACGCGACATTGAGGTGAACATCTCCGGGTTCTAAACCGATCCAATATACCGTGGTGAAATGCCCAACCGGGTACGAGAGATGGGAATGAGCCACCATTTTGGCCCGTGATGTGGTCCCGGAGGTGAAATACAACAGGACCGTGTCATCAGCAGGAGTTGGTTGATCCGGTGTAAAGGCGATGTCCGCATCGAACGAGGCAACGTAGCTGAACCGGGGGTGGGCCACATTCTGCGCTTCGGTGTCCGACCTCGTGGTTCCGGTGGTGATGACCGTCATCTCACCGGTGACGGCCTCGAACTTCTCTGCGTTATCTGGGTTGACCACAACCCAGCGAGCCTCGGAACGATCAATGCGCTCCTGTAGATCATGGGGCGAGAGCATCACCGTGGTTGGTAACAGCACCGCCCCCAATTTGATGCCAGCCAGCATCGTTTCCCACAGCTCCACCTGGTTATTGAGCATCACCATCACGCCATCGCCACGCTGTACACCCAGAGAACGCAACCAATTGGCAACCTGCGAGGAGCGGTCGGCCAGTTCTCGATATGTCAGTCGCGTCGAGGAACCATCCTCTTCAACGATGACTAACGCGTTGTGATCCCCGCGTTCGGTCTCATAGGCCACGTGGTCGACCCAGTCTAGGGCGAAATTGAAGTGCTCAAACTCTGGCCACCTGAAGTTCTCTCGGGCGCTCTGGATATCGGTGCGGTAGCTAAGAAGTTGATCGCGGGCTGCGCGAAATGTCTCGGTAGCTGACATGAGGATTGTTCTCCTTGCCAAGGATGGAAACAGGGGGATGGAATCACAGGCTGTACAAGTGTATAGTTCCAGCTGGAGTGATACAGCTCACTTTATAGTTTCGAGAGAGGATGTCAATGACTTCGACCGTGGACTGCGACCCTGAGCTTCGTCTCCCTTTCCCTGATGCGGATCTGCTCGATGTTGCATCGTTGCTGACGGCTGATGAACGTCAAGCTTTGCGTGCCGTGCGATCCTACATGCAGGACGTGGTTCGCCCGGTGATTGTCGACTACTGGAACCGTGAAGAGTTTCCTTTTGAGTTGCTTCCGGGGATGGCTGAGGTTGGGCTCGCCGATGTGGCTTTACAGGACCGGTCCTGGCTCTACCGTGGGCTCGTCTACTCCGAAGTGAGTCGTGTCGATGTCTCGCTCGGGGCGTTGGTGGGTATTCATAATGAACTCATTGTCGGTATGGTCAACCAGTTGGGCTCTGAGGCTCAACGACAGCAGTGGCTACCAAAACTCACCCGTTTTGAGGCGGTCGGGTCGTTTGGAATGACCGAGCCGGATCACGGGTCCGACATCGCCGGGGGTTTGGAAACCACTGCCACCCCGGTTGAGGGTGGATGGGTTATTAATGGTGCCAAGCGCTGGATCGGCGCCGGGACTTTCTGTGATTTTCTCTTGGCCTGGGCCAAGGATGCCGCTGATGGTTCGGTGAAGGCTTTCCTGATTGACTCATCGACCCCAGGGTTTTCGGCCGCAAAGATTGGGCATAAGATCGGTCTGCGCGTGATGCAAAACGCGGACATCACCCTCGATAACGTCTTGGTTTCCAGCGATGACATGCTCCCCGGAGTGGTCGGCTTTGACTCCGCGAACGAAATGTTGCGCAATTCCCGGGTCTGGGTCGGCTGGCAAGCCGTCGGCGCCCAGCTGGGTGCCTTTGATGTGATGCGAAACTATGCGCTGAATCGACAACAATTCGGTCGTCGGTTGGTGAAGTTCCAGCTCATCCAGCAAGGTCTTGCAGACCTGATCTCCAATGCCCATGCATGTCTGGGCATGATGATGAATATTGCTCGCTTGCAAGAAACTAACCAGATCGAAATGGTCCATGCCGCCATGGGTAAGGCGACCGGGTCTCGGCTGTTGCGAGAATCGGCGGCGATTGCGCGCAACGCGCTGGGTGGTAACGGGATCCTATCGACCTATGAAGCAGCCAAGATCTTCGGTGATGCCGAGGTGATACACACCTATGAAGGCACCTATGAGATCAACTCGCTGATTGTGTCTAGGGCGGTGACGGGGCACTCTGCTTTCGTGTAGAGTCGGCCGTGTCACACCGTGTTTTCTCTCACATAGTATCCCAAAGAACCTCATAAAAAGGGCCCCATGAAAACCAGTGAAATGATTCAACGTGCCCGCTTGAACACCATTGGGCAAGCTTTGCACCGGGTAGCTGTCGGATCGCCCGATAAGCCAGCTCTGAAATATCTGCAACGCGAATTTAGTTATCGAGATCTAGACGATGCGGCCACCATCACCGCTCGTCTGCTGATCGAAGCCGGGGTGAAACCGGGTGACCGCGTGGCTTCCTATGCCAAGAACTCCGATGCCTTCGTGTTGGCATTCTTCGGGTCTTTACGGGCCGCTGCAGTTCACGTGCCCATTAACTTTGCCCTCACCGGTGAAGAGCTGGTGCATGCGTTGATTGACTCCGGGTCCACCTATGTCTTTTGTGATCCAGACCAATATGACAAAGTCGAGGAAGTTCGTGGCGATACGGCCGTGCAACAGGTGACCTTGCTCCACGGGGACATGGACTCGCTACTGGCTCGGGTGCAGTTGATTCTCGAGGATCCTGAGCAACGCCAGGCCTACACCTCTGGTGAGACACCGGATAGTCAGGAACAATCTAGTGACGTAGTGCAACTGCTCTATACTTCCGGAACCACCTCGCGCCCGAAGGGTGCGATTCACACGCACGAATCGTTGATGACCCACTATGGTGCGGTGCAACAGGCTCTGGATTTTACGCCCCAGGATCGTCCTGTGGTGTGTATGCCGCTTTATCACTCGGCCGGGCTCCACGTGTTTTTGACCCCTTATCTGCTGATGGGGGTAACCGTTCGACTCCTAACCGTTCCGGATATCTCAGAGATCTTGGCGAAGGTGGAAGAAGACCGGGCCACCAGCTTGTTTTTAGCCCCGACCGTGTGGGTGCCGTTGTCGCAGCATCCAGAGCTGGAACACCGGGATCTCTCCTCGCTGACGCATGCCTACTACGGAGCCTCTATCATGCCGGTCACGGTGCTCCAAAGACTGCGGGAGGCTTATCCGAAGATCGGGTTCTACAACTGCTTCGGTCAGTCTGAAATGGGGCCGCTGGTTTCTGTCTTGCGTCCAGAAGACCATGATGAACGGCCGAAATCCGCGGGTCTACCGTTACCCACGGTGCAAATCCGGGTGGTGGACCCAGAAGGACAGCCGGTCCCTGAAGGAACCCCGGGGGAGATTCAGTATCGTTCGCCGCAGCTGTGTCGGGGCTACTGGAATCGAGATGAGGCTACTGCCGAAAGCTTCACCGATGGCTGGTTCCACTCCGGAGATCAGGTCGTGCTCGATCAGGATGGCTACATTGAGGTGGTCGACCGGATTAAAGATGTCATTAACACCGGCGGTATCCTGGTTGCCTCCCGCGAGGTCGAAGATGCCATCTACCGTCACGACGCCGTTGCGGAAGTTGCGGTCATTGGACGCCCCGATGAGAAATGGATCGAATCCATTACCGCCTATGTGGTGCTCAAGCCCGATCAGCAGCTCGACGCTGACGAGCTCAAAGAGTTCCTGCGTCCCATCTTGGCCGGGTTCAAAATTCCTAAGAGTTACGAGTTCGTTGACGAGCTACCCCGGAATCAGTCCGGCATAATTCTCAAGCGTCAGCTCCGGGGGGGCCTAAGACCGTAACTGGGCCTCAGCAAACTCGACGTTGAACCCTTCGGTAACCACGGGCGGAGTCTTCTGCCCATCGTCACCGTGGAGTTCTTGTTCTTGGCGACGTAATTGCACCCGTCGGATCTTGCCGGAGATCGTCTTGGGTAGCTGCGAGAACTGGAAGCGACGAACCCGGCCGTATGGTGGCAGTGTCTCACGACCGAACTCATAGATGGACCGCGCGGTCTCTTCGGTAGGTTCATAGCCTTGAGCCAAAACGATATAAGCCTTCGGCACGGCCATACGAATGGCATCCGGTGAAGGCACCACGGCAACTTCCAGCACCGCGGGGTGCTGGATGAGCCCGGATTCCAGTTCAAAGGGCGAGAGCTTGTAGTCGGAGGCCTTGAACAGATCATCGGCGCGGGACACGTAGGTGTAGACCCCAGATTCATCGCGCTTCATCACGTCCCCGGTGCGGTACACGCCCTGTGAGAAGGCTTCGGCATTACGCTCATCATCCCGGTAGTATCCCGGGGTTAACCCGCCCGGTCGTGGGTCGAGGCGGAGAACGACCTGGCCTTCACCGGGGCCGGAAATGATGTCTTCGGTGTCCTGATCCATCAGCTCGACCTGGTAGCCCGGCAACGGGCGACCCAAAGCGCCCGGGGTGAGCTCTTGGCCGGGGGTGTTGGCGATTTGGAGCGTGGATTCGGTCTGCCCATAACCGTCGCGAATATCCACGCCCCAGTCACGCCGGACGTGTTCGATGATGCTGGCGCTGAGTGGTTCCCCGGCCGAGAGTGCAACCGTTGGAGGAGTGGACAGTTGGGTCAGATCTGCCTGGATCAGCATTCGCCACACGGTCGGAGGAACACACAGGGAGGTGACCTGCTGGCGATCCATTAACTCCATCAGCGCCTCGGGATCAAAGCGACGGTAGTTGAATACCAGAATGGTGGCCTCGGCAATCCAGGGTGTAAAGAAGCTGGACCAGGCGTGTTTGCCCCAGCCCGGGGAGGCGATATTCAGATGGACGTCTCCGGGACGCAACCCCATCCAATACAGAGTGGAGAAGTGCCCTACTGCGTAGGAGTACTGCGTGTGAGTAACCATCTTCGGTTCCGAGGTGGTCCCGGAGGTGAAATAGATCAGCATCGTCTCCGCCGCATCGGTCAGCCCCGGATCGGTCAGCTCGCCGGTGGCCTCGCGGGTGAACCCGTGGGCCTGATCTGTGGCCTCCCCAGTGGTGATCAAACCATCGAGCTGGTCGGCACAGTTGGCGAATTTGTCGAGATTGTCCGTATTGGTCATCGCCCAACGCACTTGGGCGCGTTCCAGACGAGAGATAATGGCCTGGGGAGCCAGCATCGTGGTGGTGGGCAGAACGACCACACCGAGCTTGATCGCTGCCAGCATGGCTTCCCACAGCTCGACCTGGTTGTCCAGCATCACCATGAGCTTATCGCCACGGCCCATGCCCAGGGATTGGAACCAGACCGCCACGCGGGCAGCGCGCTCCGCGAGCTCGCGGAAGGTCAAGGAAATGTCTACGCCGGCCTCGTTGGCAATGATCAGAGCTGGTTGATCGCCACGGACGGGGTCGGCGGCCAGCTGGTCGAACCAGTCGGAGGTGAAATTGAAGTGGTCGATCTCAGGCCACGAGAAGCTCTTGCGTGCTTGGTCGAGATCCTCACGTAAACGTAGCAGGTCATCTCGGTAGGCTCGGTAGGTCTCCGTGACTGTCATCAACACACACCTTTCGTGGCTTCAATCTTGGCTCGAGCTGATCAGATGTCGTGCACCACTCGGCGGTAGCCCGACTCAAAGTCCTTCCGGCCACGGGCAATGTTCTCACCAACTAACCGCAACCTGTCGGTACGCAATCCCACGGTGAGTGCATTTTGGAGCACTTCACGATTTTTTGGTGTAAAGAACAGAAAGCCCAGGATCCGCTGTGCCCGATGGAAAAGGGACTGTGCGTCGAGATCGTCGTCGCCGAGCGCCTCATAATAAACATTAGCAATCTCCACCGGGCTCAGATCCTTCAAACGCCCATGTGAGCCCAACATCACGGTGCGGTATACCGCCCATTGATCGATGTTGACACTGGCGGGCCAGAGGAAGCCGTACTCGTCGGTGATCCAGGTGCCGTGAGCGAGCCGCTCACGGATGACCTGGCTGGCCGCGGAGCTGACGCGGGTGACGAACCGTGGCCGGCAGGGCCAGAGGTGATCGAGCAGATATTCCGCCCGGGGCCGACCGGACATCCCCGACGTATCGGGGTACCGCAACCGCTCGCCCCAGCGTGGTTCCAAATACTGCTGCAACTGAACATTGTCGACCTCGGCGCCGGACTGTGTGAAGCGCATAATGGTCTCCGTCTCCCGGAGCACATCCTCCAACTGCGAGGTAATCGTTTCGATGCGGTTCAGATCCCGAATCGATAAGCGGGGATTTGTGGCTACATCAGAACTTGGGTCCACAGGTGACACCGCCGGTGCCCAGAGTCGCTGGGCGCGCGCGTACTGTGTATGGAGACGTTGAATCGCTGGGTGCTGGCCGGTGACCCATTCGGGGTGGTCCAAGGCCTGAGCGGGGTTGGTTTCTCGCAGTGCCAGTTCCGACTGCAACCGCTTGATCTTGTGTTGTAAGGCGTTCAATCGGGCACGCTGGACACGACGTTGATATAAGAACACGGCACAACAGCCCACAGCGATCACCAGGGCCACCAGTAAGAAGAAGATCACAGGCTCCACGATGCTCACTCTATCTTGTGCGCTCGGTGTGGTGAGATGAAACTGTGGGACGCACGGCGGGCTGATCCATCACTTCCACCTCAGGTGCTCAAATACCCGGACCCAACTGGCAAAGAGGCGCCGGTTGGCAACCACGCCCCACTGGTTGGGGTTGGCCACCAGGAGCAGGTCAGCCTCTCGCGCCGCCTGATCTGCGGCCAGCTGCTCCGCGACGCTGTCTACGGTGCCCACCACCGTGGGCCCGGACCGAGCTCGAGCACCATCGAGCATCCCGACAGAATCTGTCTCCCCCGAGATCGGGGCATAACGGAGCTTGTCTTCGGCCGATTCGATCACGTAGATAGACCGAGTGACCGCCGTCTGTCCGCCTGTCGTGTGGCCCGAGGCAGTATAAGCGGCACGATACTCGGTGAGTTGGTGAGCCTGCTGGACATGGAAGGGGCGTCCGTCGTCTTCCAACAACAGGGTAGACGAGACCAAGTTATATCCCTGTTCGCCGGCCCAGACCGCCGACGAGGTGCTTCCGGCGCCCCAATACAGGCGGTTAATCAAGGTCGAGGAATACGGTTCGATGCGCAACCGGTCCACCCCCACCGGCGCCCAGGACGACTCCGGGTCAGCGTGAGCGATGGGCTCACCGGAGACTGCCTGTCGAATGCGTCCTCCGGTGTTGCGGGCATAGTCGGACCAGGACTGGCCCTGGTCACGGTGATAACCGAACTGGTGTTGCCCATCTAAGGCCGCCTCAGGGGAACCACGGGAGATCCCCAGGTGTAGACGCGCATCGGAGATGAGATCGGTGGTGGCGGCTTCCTCGGCAAAGTACAGCGGATTCTCGTAGCGCAACATTCACCCGTAACATTGGATTCATGACGAGTCGCGTAGCCGCCTACATGCGGATCTCCCAGGACCGCACGGGCGACGGATGGGCCATCGACACCCAGCTCCGCAAGATCAGCGACCTGGCCACGCTGAGGGGCTGGCGGGTCGTCGCCGAGTACGAGGACTCCTCCGTCTCGGCCTCCAAGCCGCGTGGTGCCGGCACGGACTGGGCCAGGATGCTTAAGGACGCCGACGCCGGTCAGTTCGACATCGTGGTCGCCGTCGACATCGACCGCCTCCTGCGCAGCACCAAGGATCTGAACACGCTGATCGACCATGGGCTGCAGGTCGTCACGGTCGACGGCGAGATCGACCTCGCCACGGCCGATGGGGAGTTCCGGGCGACGATGCTGGCCGGCACGCGCGCTTCGAGGCCAGGCGCAAGGCGGAGCGGACGATCCGCTCGAACGAACGCCGTCGTACCGAGGGGATGCCGGTGCTCTCGGGCTGGACGCCGTTCGGCTACACGAAGGACGGGGCGCAGATCCCGGAGCAGGCCGAGGCGGGTGCGTACCTGATCCGGTCGGGCGGGGGGGGTGTCCCTATGGTGTTTGTCAAGCCGCGGTCGGGGTGCGGGGTTCGTATAGGGTGCCTGTTTTCATCATCGCGTACATGACGTTTAGTCGACGCCGGGCTAGGCACATGATCGCTGCGTTAT